>CAJAFJ010000388.1 GCA_903938955.1 uncultured beta proteobacterium
CTGTTCCTGGCGGCTGTGAGTTTTCAAAAACTGGACGAATCCAGGATCGACGTAGGCCGTGGGCGGCAGGTCATCGGTGAGAAGGGCGGTGTCTATGTCGGCAAGTTCCTGTGCGCCAAGCTCGTCCTGAACCACATTGATGACGATCAACCCCAGCACCAGCGTCAACAGCAGCCCGAGTGCCCCCAGCCGGTTCCACCAGTTAGCGTGATGCGAACCATGACCCGCCGTGAGTGTGCCCGAATGGCGATGCACAAACACCTCGCTGGCGGCTTGGGACATCACCCATTTGCGTTTTTCAACCGCCTGTACCCGCGCAGCACGCAAGCGCTCTGAAATATCGTGGGGCAGATCGTCACTGGCTTGTGTCAATTGGGCCGCAATGCGCCGGGCGAACCGATCCACCTGGTGTTGGCTGGCCTCTGTGTTGGCATTATTCATCGATTAAACCCCTTAAACCTGAGTGCCTTGGACAAGGCAAGTACAGCGCGTGAGCAATGGGTTTTGACACTGCCTTCAGCGCAACCCATGGCCGCAGCAGTTTCTGCAACATTCATATCCTCCCAATAACGCATGAGAAAAGCTTCTCGTTGACGCTCGGGCAGTAATAAAAGTTCATCTTCAATCACCTTCAAGGTTTGACTGCGTTCCATGCTGGACTGCGGATTGTCGAATTCGCCGACCTGGATGCTGTCGCTCAAGACTTCGAGAATATCAAAATCACCGTCGTCATCATCAGGCTGGAAGTCGCTGTAGGGCGAGAACAGTGCGTTTCTGACTTTTTGCCGCCTGAACCAGTCCAGTGTGGTGTTGGACAGTATGCGCTGAAACAGCATTGGGAGTTCATCGGGCGGCTTATGACCGTAATGCTCGGCCAGTTTCATCATGCTGTCCTGAACAATGTCAAGGGCCGACTCATCATTGCGAACGTGGTAAGTCGTGCGTTTGAAGGCCCGCCTTTCAACGCTTTTCAGGAAGTCTGAGAGTTCTGCGGGGGTAGCCAATGGGTTTTCTTTGTGACAATCTTGGAAAGCGTGGGCCAGTACAAGTGCAGCAGGCCGATTTTTGGATTATTGCACCGCCCGCCCGCCCGACATTTGCGCTGTACCCTGACCCGTTAATACGCCAAAGGCCCAGAAGGTTTCTAAAATGCAGCCATGTTTGAACATTTGCCTGTGCCCGCCAGACAGCCCCGGAAACTTTGCCGTGACTCATGACCCAATCACCGAACGCCCTGAAGCCCCCAGCACCTGCGCCGCAGGCTGCTCCCCGGCCAAGTCCCCTCAACCCAGGGCAGTTTGTCGTTTTATATACCCAATCAGCCTGTAGCCCCCGTGGTTATTGCGCAAAAAGCTATGAATTTTATAGTAAACAGTGATTCTGTCAAAACTGTGGCCGTGGTCGATTACGGCATGGGCAACCTGCGTTCGGTGTCGCAAGCGGTGCAGGCGGCTGCGGTGGGCAGCGGCTACACGGTATTGATTACCGCCGACCCCGACGTGGTGCGCACCGCCGAGCGCATCGTGCTGCCCGGCCAAGGGGCCATGCCCGACTGCATGCGCGAGTTGCGTGAATCAGGCTTGCAAGAGTCGGTGCTGGAAGCCGCCGCCCGCAAGCCGCTGTTTGGGGTCTGCGTGGGGATGCAAATGCTGCTCGATCACAGCGCCGAGGGCGACACGCCGGGCTTGGGCCTGATCCAC
>CAJAFJ010000389.1 GCA_903938955.1 uncultured beta proteobacterium
CGCCGTGCTGATCAACGCAGGCGCCTGGACGCATTACTCCTACGGTATTCGGGACGCGCTGGCGGTGTTGACCTGCCCGATTGTTGAGTTGCACATGTCCAACATCCACGCCCGTGAAGCGTTCCGTCACCACTCGGTGTTCGGCGAGATCGTCAAAGGCCAGATTTGTGGCTTTGGCGTGGACAGTTATTTGCTCGGCCTGCGTGCCGGCGTTTCCGCAGCACAGGCAACTAAAAAATGATCAACGGCAACACAGAAATCATCGCCCACATCGGCTTTCCTACCCACGCCTTCAAGGCGCCGATGATTTACAACCCCTGGTTTGAAAGCCAGGGTATAAACGCCATCGTGGTGCCGATGGCCTGCCAGGCGCAGGACTACACCGAGTTTCTGTGTTCGGTGTTCAAACTGAGCAATATCCGCGGCGCGCTCATCACCATGCCGCACAAAGTGACTACCGTTGGCTTGCTCGACGAGGTGTTTCCTACTGCCGCCATTGCCGGTTCTTGCAACGCGGTGCGTGTGGGTCCTAACGGCAAATTGCAAGGCGACATGTTCGACGGTGAAGGCTTTGTGCGCGGCTTGAAACGCAAAGGGTTTGATCCGCGCGGCACCAAAGTGTTAGTGGTCGGCGCCGGTGGTGTCGGCTCGGCGATTGCCGCGTCACTGGCGGCGGCGGGCGTGGCTGAAATGGCCTTGTTCGACGTCAACGACGCTTCAGCCCAGGGCCTGAGTCAACGCCTGACCCAGCACTACCCGCAACTGGTCGTGACGACCGGCTCCAATGACCCGGCAGGTTTTGACTTGCTGGTCAACGCCACGCCGATGGGCATGAACGAAGGTGACCCACTGCCCGTGGATATGTCACGCGTGGCACCTTCGACCTTTGTCGGCGAAGTGGTCATGAAGACCACCATGACGGCCTTTTTGCTGGCAGCGCAAGCCCGTGGTTGCCGCATTCAGGTGGGCTCGGACATGCTGTACGAGCAGATTCCTGCTTACCTTGAATTTTTTGGCTACCCCACCACCAGCGCCGAAGCCTTGCGCGCGGTGTCGCTGTTGTAAATTTTGTCACCCGGAGATCACGCCATGTCCCCAACCCACAAGACCCCCGACGTTCTGATCAGTGAAGTCGGCCCCCGCGACGGCCTGCAGTCCGTCAAGGCCACCATGCCGACGTTGGATAAGTTCCGCTGGATCGACGCCTTGGTGGCCGCTGGCCTGCGCGAAATCGAGGTCTGCTCTTTTGTGCCCGCCAAAATGTTGCCGCAAATGGCCGATGCGGCCGAGGTGGTGCGCCACGCGCTGACTCATCCCGGCGTCACCATCATGGCGCTGGTGCCCAATGCGCGCGGCGCCGAAGCCGCTCTGCGCGCCGGTGTGCACAAACTGACCATTCCCGTGTCGGCCAGTGCTGCGCACTCGATGGCCAACGTGCGCAAGACACGCGAAGAGATGATGGAAGAAGTGCGCGCCATCGCCCGCCTGCGCGATGAGATTGCCCCTGGCGTGAAGATTGAAGCTGGTATTTCTACCGCTTTCGGCTGCACCATTCAGGGCGAAGTCAGCGACGACGACGTGGTCTGGACCGCCGCCGGTTGCATCGAAGCCGGCGCCGAAGAAGCCGGTTTGTCGGACACCACCGGCATGGCCAACCCGGCCCAGGTGCGCCGTCTGTTCAACAAGGTGCGTGCCGCCATTGGCGACAAGACCGGCGCTGCCCACCTGCACAACACGCGGGGTTTGGGCTTGGCCAACTGCCTGGCCGCTTACGAAGTGGGCGTGCGCACGTTTGACAGTTCGTTGGGTGGTTTGGGCGGCTGCCCCTACGCACCCGGCGCCTCGGGCAATGTGGTGACGGAGGACCTGGTGTTCATGTTCGAAGCCATGGGCATTTCGACCGGCGTGAACATCGAAAAACTGATCGCAGCGCGTGCTGCCTTGCAAGCCGGTCTGCCGGGTGAACCGATTTACGGCATGACGCCGGAAGCCGGTTTGCCCAAGGGTTGGACGCAGACCGTTTGGTCGGCGTGATTGATTTAAATATCCACTGTACTTAAAGGACTCCCATGAACTTTTTGCGCCAATCACTGTCCGTTTTCGGGCTGGGTCTGTTGATTTCTGTGTCGGTGTCCGCCCAGGACATTCAGGAGCGGGTCATCAAATTTGGCCACCTCAATAATGCCGACCACCCCACCAGTTTTGGCACCAAGCGTTTCGCCGAGTTGGTGGCGGCCAAGAGCGGCGGCAAGCTCAAGGTGCAGGAGTTCCCCGCCTCGGTGCTGGGCAGCGACATGCAACAGCAGTCCGCCCTGCAAGGCGGCGTGCAGGAGATGTCGGCGCCCTCGACCACCTCGCTAGCGGGCATTGTCAAAGAGTTCGGCTTGATCGATTTTCCGTTTGCCATTGCCAACTTTGCGCAGGCGGATGCGCTGCTTGACGGCCCGTTCGGCCAGACCCTGGTCGCCCGCTTGCCTGAAAAAGGGCTGATCGCTTTGGCCTATTGGGATCTGGGCTTTCGCAATGTGACCAACAGCAAGCGCCCGATCACCCGCGCTGAGGACCTGGAAGGCCTGAAGCTGCGCGTTATTCCTAACCCGGTGTTTCTGGAGACGTTCAAAGCCTTCAAGGCCAACCCGGTGCCGATGCCGTTTGCCGAGTTGTATGGCGCGCTGGAGTCTAAAGGCGTGGATGGCCAGGAAAATCCTTATGCCGTGATCCTCTCGAACAAGTTCTATGAGGTGCAGAAGTTCGTTAGCGCCACCAACCATGTCTACGCGGCCAACATCGTGCTGGTCAGCAAAAAATTCTGGGACAAACTCTCGACCACCGAGCAGAAAATATTGAGCGATGCGGCCCATGAAGCCCGCGCTTACCAGCGACTGGTGAGCCGCGCTGCGGCACAAAAAGCCGTGGCCGAGTTGCAGGCCAAAGGCATGCAGTACAACGAGTTGAGCAAGGCCGAGCAGACCCGCATGAGCTTGGTCGCCAAGCCCGTGAGCGACCGCCTGTCTGCCGCTTATGATCCCGCCATCGTCAAGCTGTACAACACGGAGCTGACGCGCGCGCGCAAGTAGTTCACGGCATGCTGTTGCGCATTTTCAGCATTGTTTTTCCGATTTTCATCATCGTGCTGGTGGGCTATCTGTATGGCCGAAAGCACCAACCGGAGATGCAGGCGGCCAACCGGCTGAACATGGAGGTGTTCCTGCCGGCGCTGATCTTTGCGGCCTTGGCGGGCAAAACCTTCAACTTGGCCGATAACGTGCCAATCGCCCTCGGTGGCGCGGTGGTGGTGCTGGGCTCAGGTCTGCTGGCCTGGCCGCTGGCGCGCTTGCTGGGGTTTCAGCCCAAGACGCTGCTGCCGCCGGTCAGGTTCAACAACGCCGGCAACATGGGCTTGCCGCTGTTGGCGCTGACCTTTGGCGACCAGGCGTTGGGTGCGGCGGTGGTGCTGATGCTGGTGGAGACCTTGTTGCAGTTCTCACTCGGCACCTGGATGCTGGACGGCAAGTTGCGCCTGTCCATGATGTGGCGCGAGCCGGTGTTTGCGGCGGCGGCCTTGGGCATTATTTGCAGCTTGAGCGGGGTTGTGGTGTGGGCGCCGCTGATGACCGCCAGCAAACTGCTGGGCGATATTTCGATTGGTTTGATGATTTTTTCACTCGGCGTGCGTTTGTCGACAGCGCGGCTGGGCAGTTGGACCATTGGCTGGATCGGCGCGGTGGCGACGCCGGTCACCGGCATGCTTGTTGCGTGGGTTTATGGGTCGATGGCCGGACTGAGCCGCAACGAGCAGGACATTTTGTTCATCTTTGGTGCGCTGCCGCCCGCCGTGGTCAACTTTATTCTGGCCGAGCGCTACAACCAGGAGCCCGACAAGGTGGCCTCTATTGTCATCATCGGCAACGCTGCGGCGTTGCTGTTTATCCCGCTGGCACTGGCGCTGCGCCTGTAATTTTTGTACTTAGGAAACCTATCGATGGACACGCCCGCACACCAACTTTCCATGACGGTGCTGATGACGCCCGACACCGCCAACTTCTCCGGCAACGTGCACGGTGGCACCATTTTGCGGCTGCTCGATCAGGTGGCTTACGCCTGCGCCAGCCGCTACGCCGGTAAATACGTGGTCACGCTCAGCGTCGATCAGGTCATGTTCCGCCAGCCGATTCATGTCGGCGAGCTGGTCACGTTTCTCTCCTCTGTGAACCACACCGGTTCGTCGTCGATGGAGATTGGCATCAAGGTGATTGCGGAAGAAATCCGCAACCGCGTGGTGCGCCATGTCAACAGCTGCTTCTTCACCATGGTGGCGGTGGACGAAGACCGCAAACCGGTGCCGGTGACCCCTTTGCAACCCAGCACGCCTGATGAACACCGGCGTTATGCCGGGGCTGAATTGCGCAAGCAAATGCGCCGCGAAATGGAGCAGCGTTTTGCCGCCGTTCGCAGTGGCGCCTAGTCGGGCCTTGCCCGCGTCGTTTTGATGACCCACGCCAGAGCCGGGCGCGTCAACCGCCACTTTCGCGGCATTGCCTTCATCGTGGTGTCGGTCATGTGCTTTGCCGCGCTTGACACCACGACCAAGCTGGTGGCGCTGGCGGCCCCAGTGGCGATGTTGATGTGGGTTCGCTTTCTGTTTCAAACCGTGCTGACCTGTGGCGCGCTGTTGCCATCACGCGGTGTGGCTTTGTTCCACACCCGCAAGCCAGGCTTGCAGTTTTTGCGTGGCGTGTTGTTGCTGATGTGCAGCGTGAGTGCCTTTTTCAGCCTGCTCTTTATGCCGGTGGGCGAGTTCACCGCCATCATCATGATCACGCCACTCGTCATCACCGTGATTGGTGCTTTGCTGCTGCGCGAAACCGTGTCCTGGTTGCGCTGGTTGTGCGTGGTGAGTGGTTTTGTTGGGTGTCTGGTGGTGATCCGCCCGGGCAGCGAGACATTCCACTGGGCCATGTTGCTGCCCCTGCTGCTGGTGGCGGCCAACACCGGCTATCAGATACTGACCAGCCACCTGACCAAAACGGAAGACCCCGGCACCTTGCACTTTTACACCGGTCTGGTCGGCTTGCTGCTGTCGACGCTGTTGCTCCCTTTTGTCTGGCAGAGCTTGTCAATGAATGTTTGGTTGATGTTGCTGCTGGTGAGCGTCTTCAGCACCCTGGGGCATTTTGTGTTGATCCTGGCCTATGCCCGCGCGCCGGTGGTGGTGCTGACGCCTTATCTCTACCTGCAAGTCGGGTTTGCGGCGCTGGGCGGTTGGCTGGTGTTTTCACATGTGCCCGATGCCTGGGCCTTGAGCGGCATCGCCCTCATCACCGCCAGCGGCGTGTTGGGGACCTGGCTCACCGGGCGTGAGGCGATGCAACAAGCGGCCAGCCCGCCCAGATCACTCAATCAATAGACGGCTTGATTTGGGTCTGAAGGGCCGCGATTTGCAGGCGAGTCAAGGCGGCGGCCTCTTGTGCCAAGGCGGGGTTGAACCATTCATCCGCCACCTTGGCGGACACGGTCGTGCGCACGGCATCCAAGTTGGCGCGCATGCGTGAGGCATCCACCTGCAGGCCGGGCAGGGCCTGTGCCATGGCGCGCGCTGCGCCATGCGCCGACGTCAGCAGGGCGGGCCATTCCGCCAGTTCGGCTTGCCCGTGACCGAGGCCGCGCTCGTGCTCTTGCGGCATGCTGCTCAGCAGGGCGGCAACGCGGTGCGGGGTGCGCTGCGCGGCTGCCAGGGTCACCATGCAGGCCAGCTGATGGCGCCCGGGTGGCAGGACGTTGGTGTCTTTTTTAATTGGCTCAGACGGTTCGGCCAGTTCACCCACCTCGAACTGCGCCATGAGTGAAATGTCTTTGGCGATTTTGCCCAGGCTGCCGACCAGTAGCCCCAGTTCGCAACCCAGCGCCACCCATTCGTCACGTTGGGTGTGCCAGGCAAAGGCGGGGGCTTTCAGGTTTAAATCAATGGCCATCAGCGCGATAACTTGCGCGCCTTTGCCCTTCAGTTGTGCCAGCGTGCCGACCGCACCGCCGAGTTGCAGGCTCAGGGCGGCGTGGCTGCAGCGGCTCAGGCGTTGCTGGCTGCGGACCAGGGGCGCGGCCCAACCGGCACATTTCAAACCAAAACTGATGACCGAGGTGGGTTGCATCAGGGTTCGCGCCAGCACCGGGTCGCCCGCGTGGCGCTCGGCCAGGGTCAGCAGCGCCGCCACCGCTTTGTCCGTGTCGGCCTCGATCAGACTGAGGGCTTTGCGTGTGACCAGGGCCATGGCGGTGTCGATCACATCCGGGCTGCTGGCGCCCAGGTGAACAAACGCGGCCGCCTCGGGGTTGAAAATGGCGACGGTTTCCTTGAGACTTTTAACCAGCGGCAGGGCGATGCTGCCCGCGCGGGTGCTTTCGCGCACTATTTTGGCCACATCAAACAACTCGATCTTGCAGGTGTCGGCGATGGACTGCGCCGCCGTCTCCGGAATCAGGCCGACGCTGGCTTGCGCGCGTGCCAGCGCGGCTTCAAAACGCAGCATGGCGGCTATAAAGCTGCGCTCATTTAAGACTTCCAGAACTTCGGATGTCGACAAGAATCCTTCAAAAATGCTGGACATGGGGTGTGAGAAATTTCAAAAAAACTAATTAGCGGGCCGTGGCGCGTTTCAAACGGATCTGGTTCGGCAGCGGCACCGAGCGTTGCAACACGTTTTCACCCAGCCACAAGGCCGCACGGCGGGCATGCTGGGCGACGGTCGGCAAGGGCATTTGCTGGTAGTCGTCGTTGAACACTTCAAAGCTGTAGTCGCCGCGGTAACCCAGGCCGTGCAGCCGGGTCACCAAAGCGGCGAGGGCGTTGCTGTTCAAGCCTTCGCCCGGAAAAACGCGGCATGGCCCGGTGCTGCCCAGCGTGTCGGCCAGTTGCACCAGAAAGACCTTGCTGGGGTCGAGCATGTCCAGATCGTCCAGCAGGGTGGGGCTGCTCAGCATCGGGCAGGCATCCAGCGCCAGGCCCAGGTTGGGCATGTCGGCTTCGCACACCAGGTCCCACGCCGGCAAAAAGTCTTGAATGACGTGGCCTTGCGGCACGGCCTCAAATGCGACCTTGATGTTCATCGGAATCGCCAGCATGGCAAGTTTGCGCAGGTCACGCACCAGCGCCTCGGTGTCGCTGGACGCCTGCGCCAGCGTGGAGGCGCTCACCAGCAGCAGACGGCAATCCAGCGCATGGCACATCTCCAGCATCGATTTGGCAACGCCCAGTTTGTAGTCGTGCAGCGGGCCGGTCAAGCCTTCAAAATCGCGCAGCGCCTGGAAGCCGGTGACGCGCAAACCGCTGGCGCGCACCGCCGCCACGGCGCCTTCCAGCCCGAGCGGGTGGTGCACCAGGTCTTGGGCGCTCAGCATGACTTGTGTGAAGCCGGCATCCTGAATCGCCTGGAGTTTGGCGTCCAGCGGGCCGGCCAGTGAGAGGGTGTCCATCCCGAAATCGTTCGTGTTTCCGCTGTAGTGGCTCATGGTGTTCAGCCGCGCAGGTTGTAGACGAGCTCAAAACTCACGCCGCCCATCCAGGTCTTGGTCAGGGCGCCACGACCGTCGGTCTGGATACTGCGTGATTGAATAAATTCCGCGCCCCGTTGGCTGAGGTCCGACACCGCCAGCAGCACGTCGGCGCAACCCAGGCCGATGCGTTGCAGGCCTTCGTCGTCTTCCACATCCAGCACGCTGGCTTCGGGCTCGATCAGCTGGATGTAAAACCGCGACGCCAGCGGTCCCGGGCTGCTGAGAATGCGGCCCTTGGGCAGAATGCCAAAGCGTTGTTCTGCGGGCAGGTCGGTAAAGCCAAACAGCGCTCGGTAAAATTCGGTCCAGTCCTCGGTCCGGTCATTGCCAATGTACTGAACCACGCCAAAAAAGTGCAGCCCGGCCACGGCGGGCGGGTGCTGATCGACCGTCGGAATAGGCGTGAAATCCACGTCGTAAATCGAAAATTCCTGGTAACGGTCGACAAAGTAGATGCGGCTGGTGCCCACGCCATGAATGCCGGGGATGTTCAACTCCATCACTTCTACATGGGTCGGCACGGCCCAGGCGCCACGCTCCAGCGCGCGCCGGTAGGCGGCCGCGGCGTCGCGCACGCGCAGGGCGATGGCGGCAATCACCGGTTTTTCGGTCAGCGCACGGCCATTGGCGTGGGCGTTGACGATGATGTTGATGTCGCCCTGGCGGTACAGCATGACCTCGCGCGAGCGGTGGCGTGCCACCGGCCGAAAGCCCATCGTTTCCAGCACCTGCCCCAAGGCTTGCGGCTTGGAGGTGGCGTATTCGATGAACTCCACGCCGTCCAGACCCAAGGGGTTGGACCCATCGGCGATGGCTTCGCGGTCGGCTCCGCTGGCACTTGGCAAACTACTCGCGTTCAACATGGTTGGTTCTCCGAAAATGATTCAGATCGATTATGCCGATGCCAACTGAGTAGATTCAGGTGCCGCATGCGCGCCCCCCAGAAATAGTCGCTCGATATGCGGGTCGGCCAGCAACTCGGACGCTGGTTTTTGCAACACCAAGCGACCGGACTCCAGCGCAATCGCTTCGTCCGAAATCTTCAGCGCGCTCTTGACGTTCTGCTCCACCATCAACACCGTGGTGCCTTGGTCGGCCAGCTTGCGCAGCAGTTTGAACACGTCCTGCACCACCAGCGGCGAGAGGCCGATGGACGGCTCGTCAATCAGGATCACCTTGGGGCGCAGCAGCAGGGCACGGCCAATCTCCAGCTGTTTTTGCTCGCCGCCCGACAGGGCCGAGGCCATCGAGTTCATGCGTTCCTTGACGCGCGGAAAAAATTCCAGCACTTCAGGAATGCGCTCGTGGGTGGTTTTCATGCCCAGCGTGATACCGCCCAGCTCCAGGTTTTGAAACACCGTCAGCTGGCCAAACAGGTTGCGCCCCTGCGGCACAAAGGCGATGCCGTGCGCCAGCAGCTCTTTCTGGCTCGCACCGTTCACCTTTTGACCGTCCAGCAAAATCTGGCCCTGGCGCGGCTTGAGCAAGCCAAACAGCGTTTTCAGCACGGTCGATTTGCCCGCGCCGTTGGGCCCGAGCAGCAGGGTGATGGTGCCGCGTTTGGCTTTGAAAGACAGGTTGTTGAGGATCATGAAATCCTTGTACCCCGCCACCACATCGACAAATTCAATACAGGTGTCTTGCGCCATGATCAGCTCCCCAAGTAGGCGTCAAGCACCTGTTTATTGGCCCTAATTTCTGCCGGTGTGCCGATCGCCATGACCTGGCCTTCCACCATCACCATGATGCGGTGGCACAGGTCCATCACAAAATCCATGTTGTGTTCAATCACCACGAACGAGCTTTTTTTGCCGATCTTCGGGCTGCGGTTGAGCTCTTTGAGCAGCGTGGAAATACCGCCCACTAGGCTCGGGTTGACCCCGGCGCAGGGTTCGTCCAGCAGCACCAGATCGGGCTCGCTCATGAAGGCCATGGCAATGTCCACCAGCTTTTGCTGGCCGTAAGACAGCTCACCGGCTTTTTTATGCGCCACATGGCGAATGCGAAACTGGTCGATCAGCGCATCGGCCTTGGCGCCCAGGCCGGAGTCCGTCGGGGCAAACATGCGGCTGAACATCGAGCCCGAATGCTCCTGCGCAGCAACGATCAGGTTGTCGCGCACGCTCATCTTGCCAAACACCTGCAGCGTCTGGAAGGTGCGACCGACCCCGCGCCGGTTGAGTTCCAGCGGCCCGCAGGTGGTGACGTTTTCGCCGTTGAGTTCGATCTGGCCGGCATCGGGTGTGATCTGGCCCAACATGCTGTTGAACAGCGTGGTCTTGCCGGAGCCGTTGGGGCCGATGACGCCAAAGATTTCACCCGGCATCACTTGGAAGCTGACGCCGCCGACGGCCTGAATGGCGCCGTAGGCTTTTTTGAGGCCGGTGACTTTGAGAACCGGCTGACCGGCCGCCCGGTCATGGTGCTGTGGGTGGCTCATGTTGGTGCTCCATTTTTAGTCGCGGCTTGCGCAGAGGCCGCACGGGCTGCCGACTCCAAGCGTGCCTGTTTCTTGGCCCGCAAACGATCCGGAATGCTCAGCAGTCCATCGGGCAGCCAGATCATCAGCAGCACCACGGCCGCGCCAAAGATCGGCAAGTACCAGTCCGCCACCTTGGGCACGTCGCGCAGCCACTCCGGCATGACCACGCCCACGGCCGCGCCCAGCACCGGGCCCAGAAAGTAGCCGGCGCCACCCACCACCACCATCAGGTACATCATGATGGACGTGCCCACGGTGAACTGGGCGGGTTCGATGAACTGCACCTGCGCGGCCAGCAGCGCACCGGCAATACCGGCATACGCAGCGCCAATGGCAAAACTCAGCAGCGTGTAGCTGCGGGTGTCCACGCCCAGGCTTTCGGCCCGGATCGGGTTGTCACGCAGGGCCGTGAAGGCTTTGCCCCACGGAGAGCGCAGCAGGCCGAGCAGCAGCAAGGCCATCAGCACGGTGACGCCGAGCGTGAAGTAGTAATAAGCCAGGTTGCTCTCCAGCGACAGGCCCAGCAGGTCAGGCCGGGCAATGTTGTTCAGGCCGAAAGTGCCGCCGGTCAGCCACTCTTCGTTGCGCATCACCAGCCAGATAGCGGTGTTGAAGCCCAGGGTGGCAAACGCCAGGTAGATGGTTTGCACCCGCAGCGCCGGAAAACCCAGGATGATGCCGATGACAAAACACAGGGCCGCAGCCGCTGGCAAACCGAGCCAGAAGCTCACGCCCGCTTTGGTCAAAATTGCCACTGTGTAGGCGCCAATGCCGAAGAAGGCGGCGTGGCCCAGCGACTTCTGCCCGGCGTAGCCAATGGTCAGGTTCAGGCCCATGGTGGCGATGATGAAGATCAGCCAGTAGGTCAGCAAATAGATGCCGTAATTCTTGAGGAATTGCGGCACCACTGCGGCCAGCAGCGCACAGAGCGCGAGGGAAATGAGAGTCGTTTTTTTCATGTCAAACCTTGCGCTCTTCTTTTTTGCCGAGCAGGCCTTGCGGCTTGAACAAAATCACCACCATGAAGATCACCAGCGCTACGGCATCTTTGTAGGCCGGGGAGATGTAGGCGGCGGCCAGGTTCTCGCACACGCCCACAATCAATCCGCCCAGCAACGCACCGCGTGAGTTGTTGAAGCCGCCGATGATGGCCGCGAAGAAGGCCTTGTTGCCCAGGCTTTCGCCCATGTCGAACTTGGCCAGGTAGGTCGGCGTGA
>CAJAFJ010000390.1 GCA_903938955.1 uncultured beta proteobacterium
ATTGGGAAATTCAGGTTGGGGCAAAATTGGTTAAGCGGCTATCGCTGGCGCTGGTTGAACGTGCATGGGGGCAATCTTGAACCGTTGCGCCGCCTGCCAAACGTCATAGGCGCTTTGCTCTGCCAGCCATAGCCGGGCCTCACCGCCACGCTCCACACCTAACCATGCCTCAATACGCAGGGCCATTTCAGGCGAGATGGCAGCCCGGCCATTCAGCACACGGGAAAGCGCCACACGGGACACATCCAACTGTTTCGCGGCTTCGGTGACATTCAGCCCCAATGCGGGCAACACATCATCACGCAGCGTCAGACCGGGGTGGGGAGGGTTAAACATGCGGGTCATGGCGTGGCTCCTAGTGGTAATCCATGTAATCAACCAGCACAGCGTCTGTGCCGTCAAAGGTGAAAGTCATTCGCCAGTTGCCATTAACCGACACGGCCCAATGGCCCTTCAAATCTTCTGATAACGGGTGCAAGCGCCAGCCCGGAACATTCATATCCCGGTCGCAGGTAGCCACGTCCAGACGTGCCAGCAGTCGCGCCAGTTTGGGCGCATGGTCTGGTCGGATGCCTGCTTTTGTGCCGCGTTCAAAGAATGCCTGTAGCCCTTTATGGCCGAATGACTTAATCATATTTAATTGTATCTTGTAACGCTACACGCTGCAATTAACCACTCGGCCAAGCTCTTGAACGAAGGGTGAAGGCCATGAATGGTCTGAGGGCGAATGCTCGCCACCTTGCGTGTCTATTTATGAGGGTTACGCGGAATAACCAAAGTACCATGCAGCCGTGACACTTCAAAAAACATACTCGTTCCGGTGCGGCAGGGTTGCCAACCACGCCTTATATACAGGCATGTCCCAGGGTTCGGACAAAAATCCCAATACAAGCGCCCAACGCTGCCGGGCGCCAAACGCTGGTCACACGGCGACCGGCGGAAAGCAGCACGGCCACGCCCGGAATGTCGAGTGGCGAAATCAGGAGACCGGCACTCTGGTTCAGCAACGAGGTGCTGACCAGCCCCTTGCGCAACATCTCGTCCATAACGCCCATCATCGCCGTGCCGCCCGCGAGAAACTTGGTGAGGGTCAGCAAAATCAAGCCATTGTCCAGTTGCCAGTACGCCATCAGCGGTGACAACACACGCGTGAGGGCATCAATGGCGCCACCCGTGCGCAGCGCCATGATCACCGACAGCGACAGCACCAGCATCGGAATGGCGTTGATCGCAATCTTGAAAGCCTCGGCGCCCGCGCGGTTGATCACGTCAAGCACGCCTTTGGCGCTCTCGGCGACCGGGTGTTGCAGCGTCTCGTCGATCAGTTTCTCTTGGGCCGAGAGATGACGCCCAAAACCATAGTAAGTGACTGACGCTGCCACCAAGCCGCCCAACAGCGAGAAGAGAAGCACAGTGCCAAATTGGAGTCCCATGGCGGCCATGGGGAACACCACATTGGCTTGCGCCATGGCCATCACCATGGCGAGCGTGGCCGCAATGTGACGATCCGAGGCGCCGCGTTGATCCATCATGGTCAGCGTGGCGACCGGGGCAGCGAAACTCACAAAATTGATTTGCATCGCCGCAAAAACGCCCAGGCCGGTCAAGCCCAGCGGCTTCAGCACGGGAGCCAGTTTGGCCACCAGCCAGTCGAGAACGCCCTTGGCTTCGAGCAGGCGCATGAGCGACAGCATCACGACCATCACGGGCAGCAAGATAAACAGCGACAGCTCAACGGCAGAGCGGCCCGCCTTGAGAATGACATCAATCAAAATTTCCATGAGGCAATTATCTTGGCATTGCCAGGGCTGAACGCCCCTTTATCAGGGCAGGACCATGAAAACACGATTCATGGCTTGGGGCGTCGATAGCGGTGCCTGTTGCAGGGACGGTGAGGCTATTTTTCGCTGCCGCTGGCGCGTACCCACTGGTTATGCCGATCCAGACTGGAACGCGATTGCTGGGCGCATGCAGCGCGCAACCATTGGTGCCCCGGGTCAAGGTGAAAACGGGAGTGCCAGTATTGTTTGACGATGATGGAGGGCATGGGAAACGGGCATGAAAAGAGTTGCACCGATCCGCTCCCCGCCAGCTCGGCCGCGATTTGCCCCGGCAAGGTCGTGATCATGTCGGTGCAGGCAACGATCTTGGCCACACCGAGCACGCCCTGCAAGGAGGCCATTACCCGTCGTTCGATCTTCTGTCGTTTCAACTCGCTCTCGATCACGGCATAGGCACTGCCATAACCGACAGCGATATGCGCCTCGCGCTGAAAGTCTTCCAGGGTCAAGGTGTTTTTAATCCGGGGATGCTCGGTGCTGACCATGCAGACAAAGTCCTGCTCGAACAGCGTTTGCTCATAGAACCCCGCCTCCATGGTCGGCACGAAGCCGCCAAAAGCCAGATCAGCCTCGCCGCTCTCCAGCATGCGCACCGTCTGGTCGTCAACGGGCGGGGCTTCAAGCCGGACGTTTGGCGCATGACTGCGGATGTAATGCAGCAGGGACGGCAGCAAGGTAATTTGCGAGGCATCCGGCACGCACAGGCGAAAGACGCGGGTGGAGGTGGCGGCATCAAAACGCAGCACGTCCGCCGTGATCTCCTGCATGGCCTTGAGAATTTCCCGTGACTTGCGCACCACAATTTCGGCACGCGGTGTCGGGCTCATTCCCTGCGAAGTTCGCACGAACAGGGGGTCTTTGACCTGGTCGCGAATTCTCTTCAGCCATGAACTGACCGTGGGCTGCGTCTGCCCCAGCAAGTCGGCCGTTTTGCTCACGCTGCGCGTGGTGAAGAGCAGATCGAGCATCTTCAAATCCCGTGCGTTGGGGTAATTGTCTATTTCACTGGGGTTATCCATGTCGGGTCTGGCAGATATCAATATTAAAAAATTGACATACGCATTATAAAATTTATCGGATTTACATGATAACGCGCCACTTTTATAGTCACGCATCGAACTTTCCGGTGCCGCCATAACGGTTGCGCCTTACCCGCCTATAAGGAGATTGGCATGATCAGCGGCACGACGAATTTGCTTCCCCTTTTTGGCTACCCGACCAAGGCGTTCAAGGCACCGCTCATTTACAACCCCTGGTTCGACAAGCACGGGATCGACGCCGTGGTGGTGCCGATGGGCGTCAAGCCCGACGATTTTCCGGCGGTGCTGAAGTCGGTCTTCAAACTCACCAACATCCCCGGCGCCCTCATCACCATGCCGCACAAGGTCTCCGTTGTGGGGCTGCTCGACGAGGTCAGCACCGCCGTGAAGGTGGCCGGCGCGTGCAACGCTATTCTGAAGCGGCCAGACGGCACCCTGTTGGGCGACATTTTTGACGGCACCGGCTTTACGCGCGGCTTGAAGCGCAAAGGATTCGTCTTTGCGGGCGCCACCTGTTTGGTGGTCGGTGCCGGCGGTGTCGGATCGGCGATTGCGGCCTCACTCGCCGCTGAAGGGGTCGCCGCCATCACAACTTTTGATACCTATGCCGAATCCGCGCAAGGGCTGGCCACGCGGCTGCGTCAGCACTATCCCGCCTTGCAAAGCCAAACCGGGATCAACGAGGCCGCCGGCTACGACCTGATCGTCAACGCCACTCCGCTGGGCCTGCCCGGCGACCCGCTGCCCATCGACCTGACTCATCTGTCGCCCTCGACCTTCGTCGGTGAGGTGGTGATGAAAACCGAGATGACACCGCTGTTGCAAGCGGCCCAAGCACGCGGATGCCGCTACCAAATCGGGACCGACATGCTGTTCGAGATGATTCCCGCCTACCTCGAATTTTTTGGCTATGGCACCGCCACCGCCGATGAGCTGCGCTCGGTGGCCCAAATTGTGTACTGAGCGCCGCCTTTCCGGTCCCGCCACCCGATGCTTCTTTTCCCCCTCACCACTAACCACTAAACGGAGACTCACCATGAATCAATTACGCCGAATTTTCTCTCTTTCGCTGATGACAGCGGCACTCACCTCGACGTGTCTCGTTCACGCGGCTGACATCGAAACCCGCACCATCAAATTCCCATCCGCCAGCAACAAGGGCCACCCCCAAGTGCTCGGCGTCGAGAAATTTGCCCAGTTGGTTGCGCAAAAAAGTGGCAACAAACTGAGCGTCCAGGCCTTCCCGGGCGGCGCGTTGGGGCCGGATGTACCTGTCGTGTCGGCCATGCAAGGCGGCACCATCGAAATGACGGTGATGAATGCCAGCCTACTCGCCGGCAACGTCAAAGAGATGGCCATTTTTGACTTCCCCTTTCTCTTCAACAACACCAACGAAGCGGATGCCGTGATTGATGGCCCGGTTGGCCAAAAGCTGCTGGACAAGTTGTCCGAACGCGGGCTGGTCGGTTTGGCTTACTGGGACCTGGGCTATCGCCAAGTCCATACCGCCAAAAAACCCATCACCAAAGCCGATGACTTCAAGGGCATGAAGATGCGCGTCATCCCCACCCCCATTTATGTCGCCTTCATGACCTCGCTGGGAGCCTCGCCAGTGCCCATGGCATTCACCGAAACCTACCAGGCGCTGGAACAGAATGCGATTGACGGCATGACCAATCCGCTGCTGAACATCCTGGACGGCAAGTACAACGAGGTCTCCAAGCACCTGACGATGACCAACCACATGTACACCCCGCAGGCTGTCATCGTCAGCAAGAAGTTCTGGGACAAGCTGTCGCCAGTCGAGCAGAAGATTCTGCGTGACAGCGCCAAGGAAACCGCTGTTTACCAGCGCAAGGTGGCGCGCGATGGCGCGGCCAAGGTGCTGGTCGATTTGAAGAAAGCCGGCATGAATGTCATCGAGTTGCCACCCGAAGAAATCGCCAAGTTGCGCGAACGCTCAAAACCGGTGATTGAGAAGTACACCAAAGAACTGGGCCCCATCGTTCAAGAAATGTATGCGGCGGTGGATAAGGTGCGCGCGGGCAAGTAATCGCCACCTGTGAATATGGACGCCCGCCGTGAAGCGAATCAACTGGCGGGCGTTTCACCGGCGTTACGTGCCTTTACCCAAGGCTGATCCTTGGTGTAATCAATCCACAGAATCTAGGCATGCGCAACACCCACGCCATCGTCATGGGTTCTGATTTGCTGGACATCAAATCATGAGTACCGCTACCTACCTCTATATTGGTCTTGACCACGCACGCCGCAACACGGCAAATCAGGTCTGGCCCAATCTGTCAAAAATCAATGGATTCGCAGTCCTCGTCAGCCGTTGTGACGACCTGGCCAAGGTCATCGACGACTGGAACAACAAGCACGATCCCGACAATTTCCCGGGCGTCTTCGATTACGAAGTCACCGAAGAATTAGGCGCATGGCTGTATCACCACATCGAGGCAACCCCCGCCGAGTTTCTGGCTGAGCTGGAGCGCTTTGTGAGCATCTGGACCTTCGAGCTTTAGCGACGGCAAAGCCTCAAACCTCCATCCCCCGCTTCAAGCGCCACTGCTTGACCAGCGCATAAATCGCTGGAATCACCGCCAAGGTCAGCACCGTGCTGGAGATCATGCCGCCCACCATGGGCGCGGCGATGCGGCTCATCACCTCGGACCCGGTCCCGGTGCCCCACAGAATGGGCAAGAGACCGGCCATGATGGCCACCACGGTCATCATCTTGGGTCGCACCCGCTCCACGGCACCTTCCATGACCGCGGCATAGAGATCAGCCACACCGGGTTCGCGTCCGGCGGCGCGGCATGTGGTCTTGATGGCTTCCCAGGCATGGTCCAGATAAATCAGCATGATGACGCCGGTTTCAGCGGCCACGCCCGCCAGCGCGATAAAGCCGACCGCCACCGCCACCGACAGGTTGTAGCCCAGGGCCCACAGCAACCAGACCCCGCCGACCAAGGCAAACGGCACGGAGAGCATGACGATCAGGGTTTCGGTGATGCGCCTGAAGTTCAGGTACAGCAGCAAAAAGATCGACAGCAGCGTGACCGGAATCACGACTTTCATCTTCTCGATGGCGCGCTCCATGTTCTCGAACTGGCCGCTCCAAGTGGCGTAGTAACCGCTGGGAAACTTGACTTGCGCCGCCACCGCCTTCTTGGCCTCCGCCACATAGCCACCGATATCGCGATCGCGGATATCCACATAAATGTAGGCCGACAACAGCCCGTTCTCGGTGCGGATACCGGGGGCGCCCTTGGCTACGACGACGGTGGCGAGTTGACCCAGCGGAATCATGACGCCGTCCTGGGTCGTGATGAGCACCTCGCGGGCGATTTGCTGCGGGTCGCCGCGCAGTTCACGCGGGTAGCGCACCGTCACGCCAAAGCGCTCGCGCCCTTCCACGGTGGTGGTGACCGTCTCGCCCCCCAGCGCCGTGCCGACCACGTCCAACAAGTCCCCCACGGCCAGACCGTAACGCGCCAACTGGGTGCGATCCGGCTCGATGTTGAGGTAAAAACCACCGGTAATGCGCTCGGCAAAGGCGCTGCTGGTACCGGGCACGGTCTTGACCACCGCTTCGATTTGCCGCGCCAGCGTCTCCATCTCCGCCAGATCCTTGCCAAAAACCTTGATGCCAATCGGGGTGCGGATACCGGTCGACAGCATGTCGATGCGCGCCTTGATCGGCATGGTCCAGGAATTGGCCACACCGGGGAACTGCAGCGCCTGGTCCATCTCTGCAATCAGCTTGTCGGTGGTCAGGCCGGCGCGCCATTCAGATTCGGGTTTGAGGTTGATCACGGTCTCGAACATCTCGGTCGGGGCCGGATCGGTCGCGGTATTGGCGCGCCCGGCCTTGCCGTAAACCGAGGCCACTTCGGGAAAGCTCTTGATGATTTTGTCCTGCGTTTGCAACAGCTCGGCTGCCTTGGTGATCGACATGCCGGGCAGCGAGGCGGGCATGTAAAGCAAGCTGCCTTCGTTGAGCGTCGGCATGAACTCCGAGCCGAGCTGTGAGGCCGGGTAATACGACACCCCCAGCACCCCCAGCGCCACAAAGATCGTCATCTTTTTCCAGCGCATGACCCCGGCGATGAGAGGTCGATAGGCCCAGATCAAGAAACGGTTCACCGGATTTTTGGCCTCGGGCATGATCTTGCCGCGAATGAACAGCAGCATCAGCACCGGCACCAGCGTGACGGACAGCAAGGCGGCACCGGCCATCGCAAAGGTTTTGGTGTACGCCAGCGGCGAGAACAAGCGCCCTTCCTGCCCCTCCAGACTGAACACCGGCAAAAACGACACGGTGATGATCAGCAGCGAAAAGAACAGCGCCGAGCCCACTTCATTGCAGGCCGCCAGCATGGCTTCAGCACGGTCGTGGGTGCTGTGTTTCTCAGGCAGACGCTCCAGGTGTTTGTGCGCATTTTCGATCATCACAATCGCCGCATCAATCATCGCGCCGATGGCAATCGCAATGCCGCCCAGACTCATCAGGTTGGAACTCATGCCCAGCAGGCGCATGGCAATGAACGCCATCAGAATGCCGACCGGCAGCATCAAAATCGCCACCAGCGCACTGCGCACATGCATCAAAAAGATGACGCAAACCGCCGCCACAATCAGCGATTCTTCCAGCAGCGTGCGCTTTAAGGTGTCGATGGCACGGTTGATCAACTCCGAGCGGTCATACACCGGCTGCACCGTCACCCCTTCCGGCAGGCCGGGGGCAATCTCGACGATCTTGGCTTTGAGGTTGGCGATGACTTCGAGTGCATTCTGACCATAGCGGGCCATGGCAATGCCCGACACCACTTCGCCCTCCCCGTTCAACTCGGTCAGGCCGCGTCGCTCGTCAGGCGTGAGTTCCACCCGCGCAATGTCGCGAATCAGCACCGGCGTCCCTTTGTCGGCCTTGACCACCAGCATCTCGATGTCGCCTTTGCCGCGCAAATAGCCTTTGCCGCGCACCATGTACTCGGTCTCGGCCATCTCAACCGCCCGCCCCCCCACGTCGCGGTTGGAGTCGCGAATGACCTGCGCGACTTTCATCAGCGGAATCCCGTAAGCGCGCAGCTTGGCCGGGTCCACCGTGACCTGGTAGGTCTGCACAAAGCCGCCAATTGACGCCACTTCGGCCACGCCATGCGCCTTGGTCAGCTGGTAACGCACGTACCAATCCTGAATGCTGCGCAGCTCGGCCAGCGTCTTGTCCTTGGCCAGCAAGGCGTATTGGTAAACCCAGCCCACGCCGGTCGCATCCGGGCCAATTTGCGGGGTGATGCCTTTGGGCATGCGGCCCGAAGCAAAGTTCAGGTACTCCTGCACCCGTGAGCGCGCCCAGTAGATGTCGGTCCCATCCTCAAAAATGACGTACACAAAGGACGCGCCAAAAAACGAAAAACCCCGCACCACCCGGGACTTCGGGACCGACAGCAGGGACGTGGTCAGCGGATAGGTCACCTGATCTTCCACCACCTGC
>CAJAFJ010000391.1 GCA_903938955.1 uncultured beta proteobacterium
AGCGAGAGCACGGCGCCGCGCTGGCTGGTGCTGGCCACCCGGCAAATCTCGGCCCGCCCGGCCTTTGCCGTGGTGCAGGTCAGCGCGCTGGCCGTCGGGCTGCTGGCGCTGGTGCTGCTGGTTCTATTGCGCACCGACCTTATCAGCAGTTGGCGCCAGGCCACGCCAGCCGATGCGCCGAATCGCTTTGTCATCAACGTCATGCCCGAGCAGGGCGAGGCCTTTACCCAGGCGCTACGCGATGCGGGCGTTGCCAAGTTTGACTGGTATCCGATGATTCGCGGCCGCCTGGTCGCGGTCAACGACAAGTCGGTCACGCCAGACGACTACGCGGATGACCGCGCCAAGCGCCTGGTGGATCGCGAGTTCAACCTGTCCAACAGCGCGGTCAAACCAGCACAAAACGCGCTGGTCGCCGGGCGCTGGCTTGAGGAAGAGGCGGGCGCCATCAGCGTGGAAGAAGGCATTGCCAAAACGCTCGGTTTGAAGTTGGGCGATAGTCTGCGCTTTGACGTGGGCGGGGTGCAGACGGACGCCAAAATTACCTCCCTGCGCAAGGTGGACTGGGGCTCAATGCGGGCCAACTTCTTTGTCATGTACCCGGTCGGCACCCTGGCCAATGTGCCCGCCACCTATATGAGTGCGTTCAAGGCGCCTGCCACGCCCGGTTTCGATAACGCGCTGGTGCGCCATTTCCCCAACATCACCAGCGTCGACATGACCAGCACGCTGGCTCAAATTCAGCGCGTGCTCGACCAGGTGATTGGCGCGGTGGAGTTCCTGTTTGGCTTCACGCTGGCCGCCGGGCTGGTGGTGTTGTTTGCCGCCGTCACCGCCACCCGCGAAGAGCGCGCCCGCGAGTTCGCCATCATGCGGGCCGTGGGGGCGCAAAGCAGCCTGCTGCGCCAGGTGCAGCGCGCCGAGTTGATGGGCGTGGGCCTGCTGGCCGGCTTTTTGGCCTCGGTGGTGGCGACCGCGCTGGGCTGGGCGCTGGCCAAGTACGTGTTCGATTTTGAATGGAGCGTCTCGCTCTGGGTGCCTTTGGCGGGCGCGCTCAGCGGTGCGCTGCTGGCGCTGGCCGCTGGCTGGTGGGGGTTGCGCGACGTGCTGCGCCGCCCGGTGGTGGAGACGCTGCGGCGGGCGGCGCAGTAAAGTGGGTTGACTCAACGTTTGTATGACATACACTTTTAAAATATTACGCTAGGAGTAAATCATCATGAACACCGTTGAAAAAATCCTGAATGTGCGCCTGCCCGCTGACTTGCATGGGCAGCTTGAACAACTGGTGCAAGCAACCGGGCGCACCAAGAGTTTTCTCACTGTCGAGGCGCTTAAAAGTTATGTCAGCCAGGAGCAATGGCAGATTGCCGACATCCAGGCGGGCTTACAGGAAGCAGACCGGAGTGAATTCGCCACAGTGGAAGAAGTGAGTGCCGTTTTTGCCAAATACGGTCACTGAGCATGGATGTCCGCTGGACCCGCAAGGCGCTTGAAAATCTGGACGCGATTGCGGCCTACATTGCACGCGACAATCCCATTCGAGCCGGTTCATTCGTTGGCGAAATCAAGGAAAAAACGATTCTTCTGGCCAGGTTTCCCGCCATGGGTCGCCCTGGTCGGGTGCCTGGCACGCGCGAACTGGTGGTGCATGAGAATTACGTGGTGCCCTATCGCGTTAAAGACGATGTGGTGCAAATACTGCGCATCCAGCATGTCGCCCGGCTCTGGCCGCAGCGGTTTCAGGGTGATTGAATTGCTATATTTTTAATAGCTTCTAGCGAATGTAATACGGGCTCTAGAGGCCTATTCATTATAAATTTTCGTGCCCACCTCATCAAATCAGGACGCCGACGGTGGCGTTGTTAAATGAAGATAATTGCGTCTTAAATTTTCACCTGCAAGTAAATTTTGACATCCTCCGTTTCAGACGACTTTTCCCAGTTGGTCACAGACCGTCAATCGGTCCGTGCCTATCTGCCAACACAGGTGCCGGACAGTCTGTTGCAACAAGTGGTGATGAGTGCCCGCCAGGCACCTAGCGGCTCGAATCTGCAGCCGGGCTGCTTTCTGTCGATTCAGGGCACGGCCAGAGAACAGCTGTCCAGTAACTTGATTGACGCCTGGCGCCACGGGGTGAAAGAGGTCGAGGACTACGCGTATTTTCCGCAGCCCCTGCCGATGGCGCTGAAGCGTCGTCAGGCGGCATCGGCCCAGGCGCTGTATGGTGCGCTGGGCATTGCGCGCGAAGACCGGGCCGGTCGAGATGCCCAGTTTGAACGCAACTTCAAATTCTTTGATGCGCCGGTGGCCTTGGTCATCACGATTCAACGAGATTTCGGCAGCGGGGGTTACCTGGATTTGGGTATGACCATTTATGGCTTGATGCTGGCGGCGCAGTCGCACGGGCTGGCAAGCTGTGCCATTGGGGCGCTGGCGACTTATCCCAACCTGGTGCGGCGCAGCCTGCAGCTGGACGAGGATTGCGCCATTGTGTGTGGACTGGCTTTGGGCTATGCCGACTCGGCGGCGCCAGTGAACCAAACCAAGACGACGCGTTGTGCGTTGGACGACTACTTTCGCGTCATTTGCTGAGTTCAGAGGCGCTGAACCATGACGGCGGCGCCAATGCCACCGGCCCCCGCCACCGCGACCAGCCCCCGGGCTCCCGTGGCTTCGTCCTGCTGCAAATCAGACAGCAAGCGCACCAGAGCCATCGCCCCGGAGGCGCCAATCGGGTGGCCCCGTGCCAAGCCACCGCCACGCCGGTTGATGCGTGTCGGGTCGAGGCCCAGGGCCTGGCAAAAGCTCAATCCCTGAACCGCAAAGGCATCGTGTAACTCGATCACTTGCAAGCCGTCCGCTGAGGACAAACCGGTACGCGCCAGCGCCGCCAGCGCCGCTTTTTCAGCCGCGATCAAGGGGGTGATTGAATCAACGCCCACGGCGGCAGACGTTACCCATGCTGCCTGTGGCGTCAGCCCCAAGTCCCGGCAGGCCTGTGGTGTGGCCAGCAATACCAGCGCTGCGCCATCGGCCTTGGCCGAAATCGCCAGCGTGCTGACGGCGCAGTCGGTCTGCGGGTTGGGGTCCGGCCGGGCTGCGTCTTTCAGGGCCGCCTGCCTGACCGCGACCGGCATGCGCGCCGCGCGCACCAGATCAATCGCGCGCGGATAAGCGTCTTGAAGCAGGCCGTTGACGGGCACGATCTCAGTCGCCAGCGTGGCGGCATGCGCGATGGCGCGCTGATGACTGAATACCGCGTAGGCGTCTTGTTGCGCGCGGCTGTAGCCGTGCTGCTGCGCATAGAGTGCGGCGGACAGCAGCAAGTCCGGGTCGCGCGCCGGGTCGGGGGCAAAGGCAGGTTTGTCGTAGGGAATGGCCGGGTCGCCCTCGCGCATCGGGCGCACTTGCCGGATCGGCGACCGGCTCCAGGCTTCCACCCCGCCCGCAATGACGACCGAGGCCTGACCGGATGCCAGCAAACCGACCGCCATCGAGACCGCGTCAAGCCCGGAGCAGCACTGGGTATCGACCGAGAAAGCAGCACAGCGCTCGGGCAGGCCGGCGGCCAGCGCCAGCATGCGCGCCGGATTACCACCCGCGCCCAAGGCATTGCCGAGCACCACCGCATCCACGGCCTGCGGGCTGATGCCCGCGCGCGCCAGCAAGGCCCGTACCACCGGCGCGGCGATGTCGTGCGGCTGCAGCGTGTGAAACGCGCCGCCGTGGGGCGCCACGGCGCTGCGCGCCCAGGCGGCGATCAGCGCAACGGGGTCAGACATGGCATGTCCTCGGCGGCGACGCCGTCCAGATGGCGACGCAGGCGGTGCGCCAGCGCGCGGTGATCGGTCTTGCCGCTGGCGGTCAGGGGCCAGTCGTGGCTCACAAAGTATTGCCGGGGCGACTTGTAGGCCTCCAGGCTTTGGCGGCACCAGGCGGACAGTTGCAAGGGCGTCGGCAGCGTATCTGCTGGCTTGGGTTTCCATTGAAGGAGGGCAACAATTTGCAGACCCCGCAACGGATCGTCCACGCCCTGCACCGAGGCGTTCGCCACCGCCGGATGCGTCGCCAGCACGGTTTCCAGTTCCTCGGGAAACAGGTTTTTGCCTTTGGTTACCAGCATGCGGTTTTGCCGCCCCGCCAGACACAGCCGTCCCTGCGCGTCCAGATAGCCCAGGTCGCGCACACACAACCAGTCGCCATCGCGCAGGGCGGCGGTGTCGTCATCGGCGCCGCCGACGTAGTCCAGGAATAACATCGGGCTGCGCACGTAGATCAAGCCGACGCCGTCGCTGTCCGGGTCACGAATTTGCAGCTCGACGTTGTGGAACGGCCGACCGACCACCGGCGCGGGCGTTGTTGCATCGGAGTCCATCCAGGCGATAAAGCTGGTCTCGGATGCGCCGTAAAACTCGATGATCCGGGCGCTGGGGAAGAGGGCACGAAGCTCGGGGGTGCGGGCGCGAATCCAGCGCGAGCCGCTGACCAGGATCAGCTGCACGGCTTCAATCGGCGCTTGGCCCCGGTGTTTGGCCACCTCCAGCATCAACATCAGCTGGCTGGGCACGGCGACCAGGCACGGGGTGAGGCCGCTGCGCAAAGTGTCGAGCACACCGGCCGCCGAAAAACGTTCTTGCAACACCACGCCCCCGCCACTCCACAGTCCCAGCAGCATGCCGAATAAAAAGAGCGAGTGTGCGTCGCTGCCGGGGGCCAGGATGCAACTGCTGGCGTGGGGCCCGAACGCCTCCAGGCAGGCCTGAAAGCTGCGGGTCCAGGATTGGTGGTGGCGTGCGTAACCTTTGGGGGTGCCGGTGCTGCCGGAGGTGTAGCCGACATAAAAAGGCGAGGTCGGCTGCGGTGCGGCCAGGTCGACCGCCGCAGCTGACAAGTTCGCCAGCACCGCCTGGCGCACCGGGGGCGGCCAGTCCGCATCGCCCACCGCCGCACAGCGGCCGCTGGCAATGATGCCCAGAAAATCCACCAGCCGGTCGGCTATCGGCAAGGCCTCGTTGACCAGCAGGGTGGCGGGGGCGTGTGCCTGAATGAGGCGGTTGGCACGCCGCGTGACGGCGTCATGTAATTGGGCAAAGGTGAGGGTCTGCTGGCCATGGCGCAGGGCCACAGCGTCAGCCCGGGAACGGGCCCACTCGGCCAGCGGCGCATGGACCAGGTCAGCGCGCTGGCCCGGGTTCATTTCAGTGCGCGACCGCCAAAGTGCCAATCCGGCACGCCGCGGGCCACCGTGTGAACCACCATGGCGCACAGGGCGCATTTAATCAAGTCGCCGGGCACAAAGACCAGGGTGCCAAAAAATGCCTGTGTCCAGGTCAGGTTGGCCATTTTCACCAGGCCGGCGACGCCAAAAGCATGCACCGTGAGCAAGCCACCCAGGCTGGACGCGACGAAGGCACTGAGGGCGGTGCGCTGGGCCGTGGCGCCGGGCAGCATCGACATCAACCAGCCTGTCACCAGCGCGCCAAAGGGCCAGCCGATGAGGTAACCCGCAGAGGGCGTGAGGAAAACGCCAAACCCGCCCCGGCCACCGGACAGCAGGGGCAGGCCCAGGGCCACAGCGCACAAAAACAGCAGGACGGCTTGCAGTCCCCTTTTGGGACCCAGCAGGCAGCCTGCCAGCATGACGCCCAGGGTCTGGAGCGTGATCGGCACGCCCAGCGGCAGATCAATTTTGGGGATCAGGCCCAGCACGGCCATCAGGGCCGCAAACAGGGAGACAAGTGCCAGGGAACGGGAGGATTTCATGGTGAGAGGATGCTCTGTAAAAAGTGGGGCGGCCCTGTTAAGGGTCATTCGCCGAGGCGGAGTTCAAGTGTATCTGCTGCTTTTTGCGCGGACACCAACATCTTGATGGTCAGCGGCGCCAGTATCCGCAGGCCCCCGGCTTTGCCGGTTCTGATGCGGTGCGCGTCATCCAGGCGCTTCCAGACGAGAAAAAAATGTTCGGTAAAACGCAGCATCATGGCCAGTTGCAAGGCCAACCGCTCGGTACGGACGCCAACGCGCTGCAACGGGGACAGCAAGCGCTCAAACACGTCCAGTAAATCCCGCGACCGGGTGGTCAGCGTCAGGGCGATGCCGAGCAGCGACGCGCTGAACAGCCGCAAGGCACTGACCAGGCCCAGCATCGCTTGTTGCATATAGGTGTGAAAAGCCATGATCAACAGCGCGGCCAGCAGCACAGAGGTCACCAGCTTGCGCGCCGGCACCGTGGCCCGGCCCAGCGAGGCGAACAGCAGGCAACAGAGCAACGCACTGGCGATGAGCGCGGTCTGGCTGGTCATGAAAAACTGCAGCAGGCCCAGCACAGCAAAAAACAAGAGTTTGACGGCGGCCGGCACCCGGTGCAACCAGGTCGGGTGTTCGCTGTAAAGACTGCCCACGGCCGATGTCCTTTCGGGTGTCTAGTTGATGGAGGCGGCGTCATCCGCCAGGCCATCATTGAAGGACAGGGCCTGTGCGGCCAGGCGCATCGCCACATCCGCTTCGTAGGCGGCGCAGACGCTGTGACCTGGGCCATCGGCGCGCACACGGCCTTTGTCCAGCCAGATGACGCGTTCAAAGTCGCGCACGTGTTGCAGCAGATGCGTCGACACCATCACCTGCTGGCTGGCCTGGGCGATGTCCCGGCTGAGCAGCGCCTGACCGGGCAGGTCCAAGCTGGCAAAGGGCTCATCCAGCAACAGTAATTCGGGGGATGCAATCATCAAGGCCAGCCAGCAAACATGCTGGCGCTGGCCCTGGCTCAGGCTGCCGATGGTACGTTCGGACCAGTGCGCCAGGCCGCGGGCGGCCAGAAAAACCCGCGATTTGGCAATGGCCTCACGCCGCGAGAGACCGGACGGGCTCAGGCCCAGCGCCAGTTCTTCTTCGACCGTCGGAAAAATGATCTGGTCGTCCGGGTTCTGAAACATCATGCCCACCAGGCCGGGCCGCTTGGCGTTGACTTGGTGCGAATCCAGCCCCTGAACCCACACCGTGCCGGACTGCGGCGCGTCCAGGCCACAAATCATTCGAAACAGGCTGCTTTTGCCCGCGCCGTTGTCGCCAATCAAGCCAATGCGCGGCTCGCTTAATTGCAAGGTCAGGGCGTCAAACACTTTGCAACTGCCACGCAGCAGCGTGACCGCGTTGATTTCAAGCGGGATGATTGCGTTCAAGGGGGCACACACGGGCGACATAGGACCTTCAAAGTAGGCCTGAAGTGTAGTAAATCCAGGCCCGGCGCCCGTCAAGCCCGCGACGCCATCAGCAACACCACCAGCGCACCGCCGCCGCCATCGGCGGGTTTGGCCTGCACAAAGGCCAGCACCTCGTTTTTTTGCACCAGCCAGCTGTGCACCCGGCTTTTCAGCACCGGCGCCTTGCCGGGCGAGCCCAGGCCCTTGCCGTGCACCACGCGCACACAGCGAATGCCGTGTTTGTGCGCCTCGCGGATGAAGAAGCTCAGGCGCTCGCGCGCTTCGTCACGGCGCAGGCCGTGCAAGTCGAGCTGGCGCTGAATCGACCAGTCGCCCCGGCGCAGTTTGCGCGTCACGTCCGGGCCGATGCCGGGGCGGCGAAAACTCAGCAGGTCGTCCACATCCAGCAGTGTGCCGACATCGAACTCGTCGCTGATGGCCTCGATCATCACGGCCTTTTCGTCCTGCTGGTATTGCATGACGGTGGGCAAC
>CAJAFJ010000392.1 GCA_903938955.1 uncultured beta proteobacterium
CAGCGCCACCTGAATCTCCGCCAGCGCCGGAACCGGCACCCACAGCGGCAGCTCTTCGTCCAGCACGTGGTCTTCGCGCACGTAGCCGTGCGCCAGCACGTAGTCGCCCAGTTGCTGCGAGTTGCGCAGGCCGGCGCAGTGGCCCAGCATGATCCAGGCGTGCGGGCGCAGCACGGCAATGTGGTCGGTAATCGTCTTGGCGTTGCTCGGGCCGACGCCGATGTTGACCATGGTGATGCCGCTGCCGTCTGCACGCACCAGGTGGTAGCCCGGCATTTGCGGCAGACGTGGCGGCACTTTGCCCAGTTCGTCACCGGCCATCACCAGCGTGCCAACCCGGCGCGTCACCACGTTGCCAGGCTCGACAAACGCGGTGTACTCGCTGGCCGGGTTGGCCATCGCCTCATGGCCCAGGCGTACAAATTCATCGATGTAAAACTGGTAGTTGGTGAAGAGCACAAAGTGCTGAAAATGCTCGGGCGCCGTGCCGGTGTAGTGGCGCAGGCGCTGCAGCGAATAGTCCACGCGCGGGGCGGTGAACAGGCTCAGCGGCTGCGCTTCTCCGGGGCGTGGCGCGTAGGTGCCGTTGGCAATGCCGTCGTCCATGGCGGCCAGGTCGGGCAAGTCAAACACATCGCGCATCAACTGGCGCCGCGCGGGTGTCAGACTGCCTTCGATGTGGTCGTGTTCGGCAAACGAAAAATGGACTGGAATCGGCTGCGAACTGGTGCCCACTTCCAGCTCGATCTGGTGGTTTTCCAGCAGCAGCGTGAATTGCTCCAGGTAATAGCTGGCATACAAATCCGGGCGCGTCAGCGTCGTTTCAAAGCGGCCGGGCCCGGCCACAAAACCGTAGCTCAGGCGGGCGCTCTCAGTCGAGTTCAGGCGTGCCACCGTGTCGGTCTGTACCCGTATCAGCGGGTAGCAGGCGCGCACATGGCCGGGCAGGGTGTCGCCGGCCACAAAGCGCTGCATGGCTTCGCGCAGATGGGCGATGTTGGTGTCGTAAATCTCGCGTGCCTTGGCCAGCGCGGCGGCCGGGTCGGTGAAGCGGGCGGGGGCAATGAAAGCGGGTAAATAAGGCATGGTGCCATTGTCCATGCTCCAAAAGAAGGTGTCATGACGATTGACATGAAAAAACTGCCATACTGCCAGCCGTCTTAAAAGGTTGAGGGCAGGGTTGGCGGACGGGGTGTCGCCGCGGTTTGCCCCGCCAGGTTTCAGAAAGCAATTTTTTCATGTTGAAGTTCACGTGTTGTGATGCGGTCCGGCAGTTTTCCACCAGCGGACAAGCGCAGGTCTTGAAGGGTATTACCCGTGGTTACGAGCGCGAGGGCTTGCGTGTGGACGCCGCCGGCCAATTGGCGGCCACCCCGCACCCGGCCGATCTGGGCTCCAAGCTGACGCATCCGTGGATCACCACCGACTACGCCGAAGCGCTGCTTGAATTCATCACGCCGCCGTCGCAAGACCCGGCGTTTCCGCTGGATTTCTTGCGCGATGTCCACCGCTACACCGCGCAACATCTGCATGGCGAGTTGATCTGGGCCGGTTCCATGCCCTGCGTGCTGGGTGACGACAAGGACATCCCGATTGCCGACTACGGCACGTCCAACGCCGCGCGCTTCAAGACCGTGTACCGCGAAGGCCTGGGCCTGCGCTATGGCCGGCGCATGCAGACCATTGCCGGGGCGCATTACAACTGGTCGCTGCCCGACGATTTTTGGCAGGCCTTGCGCGGCTGCTGCGCAGCCAAGGGCAAGCCGGAAGAGTTTGTCAGTGACCGCTATTTCGGCCTGATCCGCAACTTTTTGCGCTACGGCTGGCTCATTCCCTACCTGTTTGGCGCCTCGCCCGCCATCTGCGAGTCGTTCTTGCAGGGCCGCAAGTCGGACCTGTTGGAACTGGCGCCCGGCACGCTGTACGGCCCTTACGCCACCAGCCTGCGCATGAGCGACCTGGGTTACCAGAACCGGGCGCAGGCGCAACTGCACGTCAGCTTCAACTCGCTGGCCGAGTACACCCAGGCGCTGGAAGCCGCCATCCGCACGCCCGACCCGTTTTACGAAGAAATTGGCGTGCGCGACGGCGACCACTGGAAGCAGCTCAACGCCAACCTGCTGCAGATCGAAAACGAGTTTTATGCCGGTATTCGCCCCAAGCGCATCGGCAAGCTGGGCGAGCGCCCCGCCAAAGCGCTGCAAACCTACGGTGTGGAATACGTCGAGATGCGCCTGTTTGACCTGAACCCGTTCATCGATATTGGCATTGCGCCCGAGCAAAGCACCTTTGCCGATGTGCTGTTGCTGATGTGCCTGTTTCGCGACAGCCCGCCCATCACCAGCCGCGAACAGGGTGAGAACGACGAGAACAAAAACCGCGTCGTCAACCGCGGCCGCCAGCCCGACCTGCAGTTGCTGGTGCACAACCGCGAACAACCGTTTCGCCCGCTGGCGCATGAGTTGTTTGACGACATGCAGCCGTTTGCCGAGATGCTGGACGTCGCTTACGGCGGCAGCCGCTACGCCACCACGCTGCAAAGCCTGCGTTTGCGCATTGACGACCCGGACAGCACGCCTTCGGCGCAGGTACTGCGCGCCACGCGGGAGCAGGGCGGTTTTTCTGGGTTTGCGATGCAGATGGCCCGGCAGCACCTGGATAGTTTGCGCGCGCAGCCACTGGATGCTGACGCCACAACCCGTTTTTCTGCCAGCGTCGAAGCTTCTTTGCGCGAGCAGCAGCAACTCGACGCCGCCTCACAAGGCAGTTTTGACGACTTTGTGGCCCGCTATTACGCCTGACTTTAGGATTTATACGTTTTAGGCCTTTAGCGCACGTGATACGTGCGTGAGTGGCTATTAATTGCATAGCGCGCAAAAGCTAACCCCGTGATTTAACCGTGTAATTTATCCAACTGATAGATAAAATGCACGGATGTACTCACGACTAGCTCAAAAAAACCTGCGCGATTTACTTGGGGCGTTTCCTGCCGTTGTTTTACTCGGGCCAAGGCAGGCAGGCAAAACAACCCTTGCGTTTGCTGAAAAAGACATCAGGCCTAACGCGATCTACCTCGACCTGGAGCTGCCCTCCGCTCAGCGACAACTGGATGACCCAGAAGCCTATTTTCTGGCTCACCAAAACCAGCTTGTGATTTTGGATGAGGTTCAGCGATTTCCTGATTTGTTTGCCGTGCTGCGCGGTGTGATCGACCTTCGTCGCCGCAACGGCGAAGCGGCCGGGCAATTTCTGTTACTCGGCTCCGCTTCAGGTGTCCTGCTGCAACAAACGAGCGAAAGCCTGGCCGGTCGAGTGGCGCAACTTGAGCTCACACCATTTCAGGCACGGGAGCTTTTTCCAAGTCAGGCGCTTGCCTCTGATATGAATTCGCTCTGGGTGCGGGGTGGCTTTCCACTGTCATGGATGGCCGAGACGGATGCCAACAGCCTGCTCTGGCGCGATGCCTTCATCACAACGTACCTGGAAAAAGACATTCCAGCGCTCGGGCCCCGCATTCCATCCACCACGCTGCGACGCCTATGGACCATGCTGGCCCACAACCAGGGCGAGTTGCTGGACCAGTCAAAGCTGGCGGGCGCTCTGGCCATCAGTGGCCAAACGGTAGGGCGCTACATTGATCTTTTGTGTGACTTGATGCTGGTCCGACGTTTGCCAGCCTGGAGCGGTAACACCGGAAAACGTCTGGTGCGCGCACCCAAGGTGTATGTGCGCGACAGTGGCGTCGTTCATGCGTTACTTGGCTTGCAAAATCTGGATGCTGTGTTGAGTCACCCCGTTGCCGGTTCAAGCTGGGAGGGTTTTGTCATCGAGCAATTATTGGCCGCAGCACCCCAGGCGCAAGCCAGTTTCTATCGAACCAGCCATGGTGCCGAAGTGGATCTGGTACTGGAATTTCGTGGCGGTGAAACTTGGGTGATCGAGATCAAGCGCTCATCGGCACCCACCGTTTCCAAAGGCTTTTACATTGCCGCTGCGGATGTCAACGCCACCAGAAAACTGGTCGTCGCCGCCGTCGATCAACCCTTTCCGATGAGAGACGGCATAGAGGTCATGAATCCGCTGATGGCGGCAAATTTGATTGCGATGCAGTCGTGAAAAACAGGTCTGGTCATCGCGCAGGGCTGCGCAATGTGGGGTATGAAGTGCTTAACAGCGCGCGATAACTCTCTTGGTTTGCTGCGAATGCTTGTCTATGTGGCAGAGCCCGCTGACATGTGTGAACAAAAAAAGGGACCGAGAAACTCGGCCCCCTTTTTATAAATCAGTCGGCTTATTTAGCGGCAGAAGCGGCAGGGGCTTTCACTTCAGCCTTTTTGGCTGGTGTTGCCTTTTGTGCCACTTTTTTGGCGGCTTGGGCTGGCTTTGATGCGGCTTCAGCGGGTGCTACTGCTGTGGCTTCCTTGGCTGCAGGTGCCTCCACCTTCTTGGCGGCGTGCTGGGTGGTCGCGGCAGCCGCTGGTGCTTTCACTGCGGCGGGGGCGGTCGTTGCCGCCTCTTTAGGCGCAACGGGTGCTTGTGCAAATGACACAGCAGCAACACCAGAAAACAACACGGTAGCGATCAGGGATTTGATATTCAACATGGTTTAAAACTCACTCATAAAGCGATAGTCGCATTAGCTCCGACTGTCATAAGCGAGCCAGAATTTCGTTCGGGCTTGTAACTACAACGGTGAGTTTTGACCGGCGTTGACGAAGATACATTCAATTACAACGAGTGACTGTGGCGACACAAACCGGGTTCAGGACTTGGGCGGTCACGGATCAAAAATGCGGTGGCAAGTCGTCCCGCAGGTTACGCGGCGCAGCCATGCCGCCGTCGGTGCTGGACTGGCGCAGCTTGCCGATCTCGCGGATCAGGGCATCAATTTGCTGTTGCTGGCGCACCATGACGGCGTTCAATTGATCCAGCAAGTCTTCGGTGAAGCTGGCTTTGATTTCCAGCTCGATCAGGCGTTGGTCGGTGTTATTGGGTTGTTCCATGCCCGCTATTGGACCTCAAACGATAATCGACCCATGAGTACTACCGAACAAAAGGTGGCTAGCGCCGCCACCAACCCGTCTTCCAGCACCAGCTTTGCATCCCTGGCCTTGAACCCCGCAACCCTCGACAACCTGAAGCAGCTGGGCTACCTGGAGATGACCCCGATCCAGGCGGCCGCCCTGCCGACCGCCCTGGCCGGCAAAGATTTGATCGCCCAGGCCAAGACCGGCAGCGGCAAAACCGCCGCCTTCGCCCTGGCCTTGCTGACCAACCTGAACCCGCGCCGTTTTGCCGTGCAGGCGCTGGTGCTGTGCCCCACGCGCGAGCTGGCGGACCAGGTCACGATCGAGATTCGCCGTCTGGCGCGGGCCGAAGAAAACATCAAGGTTGTCACGCTGTGCGGCGGTGTGGCCCTGCGCGGCCAGCGCGCCTCGTTGGAGCATGGTGCGCACATTGTGGTGGGCACGCCCGGGCGCATCATGGACCATCTGGAGCGCGAGTATTTGAACCTTGAAGCCCTCAACACCCTGGTACTGGACGAGGCCGACCGCATGCTCGACATGGGCTTTTTTGACGACATCGCCACCGTCACCAAGCAGTGCCCTAAAGAGCGCCAAACCCTGCTGTTTTCGGCCACCTACCCCGAAGGCATCGAGAAGCTGGCCAAACAGTTCATGCGCGATCCGGTGCAGGTCAAGGTCGAATCCCAGCACACCGAGAGCCTGATCGAGCAGCGCTTTTACGAAGTCACCCGCCACACCCGGCTGGCCACCGTGGCGCAATTGCTGAACCACTTCCGCCCGGTCAGCACGCTGGCGTTTTGCAACACCAAGCAGCAGTGCAAAGATTTGGTCACCACTCTGCAAGAGCAAGGCTTTAATGCTTTAGCCCTGTATGGCGAGCTGGAGCAGCGCGAGCGCGACCAAGTGCTGGCGCAGTTTGCCAACCGCAGTTGCTCCGTGCTGGTCGCCACCGATGTGGCCTCACGCGGGCTGGACATTACCCAGCTCGAAGCCGTCATCAACGTGGACATCACCCCAGACCCCGAAGTGCATGTGCACCGCATTGGCCGCACCGGCCGCGCTGGCGAGTCTGGCTTGGCACTGAGCCTGGCCTCCATGAACGACATGGGCGCGGTGGGCAAGATTGAAC
>CAJAFJ010000393.1 GCA_903938955.1 uncultured beta proteobacterium
CCGGCTTTTCGTAGACGATCATTTTGCGGAAGGTGCTGATCTGGTCCAGCCCGGCGTTGGTGCGGGAGTCAGAGAGAAACACCAGTCCGGCGTTAAGTTTGATGGCGACGCAATATGTCATGTTGTGGCTTGGAGAAATGTAAAACGTTGAGAGTGCTTGTGGCACCGGAAATCAGTATCCGATTTTGTACCAGCTTGAGGCGGTATTTCTCTACGCAGAATTCGTGCCGGGGTTTTTCTCGGGTGGGGCCGGCGGGATCAGGGTCGCGCTATTGCGTTTTGAGAAGCCGTGACCTAGGTTGGCACACCTTGCCAAATGTCAAAAGTCACCGTTGAGGCTTTAGTTATAAGCGAGGCTGTACAGTTGGCAGGCTACATCCTTATATGAATTCCGTTAGCTTTATCTGGCTTCAATTCGTTCTTGCGCTGCATTGATCGGCGGCGCGGGGCATCTGGTTGCCTTTTGTGGCGACCAATTGACCAGTGCCATGTACTTGCTTAACACTTAGTGCTCTATCTTCATGGCGAATAAACCACCCCCCGTGACCGCACAGACACCAGGCGACTGGCATCTGCGCGGAGCCGACGAAGCCACTCAAGCGCATGATGTGGACCCGTCGCATGGTTTGCAAGAGCATCAGGTCAATGATCGGACGCTCAAGTTTGGTGTCAACGCGTTACCTACCGCTGAGAATCGCAGCTTATGGTCATTGGTTCTGGAACAGTTCAGCGACTTCATGATTCTGGTGCTGTTGGCAGCCGCAGTGATTTCTGGCTTGGTGGGCGATCTGGTCGACACACTGGTGATCTTGATCATTGTTTTGCTCAACGCGGCTATCGGGTTGGTGCAGTCCTGGCGTGCCGACCAGGCGCTGGCCGCATTACAGCGGCTATCGGCAGCACAGGCCACGGTGCTGCGTGGTGGCCAGGTACAGCAGGTGCCCGCGCACGTGCTGGTGCCCGGAGACATCGTATTGTTGGAAGCTGGCAACCAGGTGCCCGCTGATTTGCGACTGATCAAGACAGCGCAGCTTAAGGTGGATGAGTCGGCACTGACCGGCGAATCGGTCACCGTGGACAAACACTCTGACGTGCTCAAAGGCGCAAAGCACGCCCTTGGTGACCGCCTCAACATGGCTTTCAAAGGCACCACTGCTACCCATGGACGCGGTCATGGTCTGGTGGTGGCCACCGGCATGGCCACTGAGCTTGGCAAAGTGGCTGGTTTGATGGACCCAAAAAACACCCGCAGCACCCCTTTGCAACTGCGACTGGCCGCTTTTAGCAAACGCGTTGCGTTGGTCGTTCTGGCCATTTGTGCGCTCATCTTTGGCGTGGGTGTGCTGCGTGGTGAAGCTCCTCTGTTGATGGTGATGACCGCCATCAGTCTGGCAGTGGCCGCCATTCCGGAAGCGCTACCTGCAGTCGTCACGGTGTTGCTGGCTTTGGGCGCACGCAAGATGGTAACTATCAATGCACTTATTCGGCGCTTGCCCTCGGTTGAAACATTGGGCTCTGTCACCTACATTTGCTCCGATAAAACTGGAACATTGACGCAAAACCGGATGCAGGCGCAATGCCTGGTTGCTGGTCAGCCCGACGATGTCTCCAATTGGATGCCCCAGGCCGTAACCAAAGAAACACACGCAGCCCAAGCTTTTCCTGTCAACGCAGCCCAGACCGCACTGTTGCAAGCCGCTGTCCTGTGCAACGATGCCACCGCTGCGCCTGACAACACCTGGCTGGGCGACCCCACCGAGACCGCTCTCACTGAGGTGGCGGCTCAGGCTGGTCTGGTCAAAACCGAACTCGACACCCAGTGGCCACGGGTGATGGAGTTGCCGTTTGATTCGGTTCGCAAACGCATGACCACCTTTCACCCCGACGCCAATGGGTTTGTGGCCTATACCAAAGGTGCCCCCGAGTCGGTGATCCCTGTGTGCAACACCCAATGGTCTGCCAAAACAGAAGGGGAATCGATCCACTTCAATGCGGAAGACTGGCTGACGCGCGCCAACGCGCTGGCGGCACAGGGGTTGCGGGTGCTGGCTATTGCCCAGCACATGCATGGTGCTCTGCCTGAGAATACCTCCGACGCTGCGGCGATTGAACGCGATCTCTGTCTAATTGGCCTAATTGGCCTGATAGACCCGCCGCGGGAGGAAGCCGCTGCGGCCGTGCGCGAATGCGTGGCCGCAGGCATTACGCCGGTGATGATTACGGGCGACCACCCTGCCACGGCACGCGCAATTGCGTTGCGACTTGGCATCGTGGCCGAGGACGACGCACCCGTACTCACAGGCGCCGATCTTGCGAGCCTGAATGACAACGCATTGATGGCGCAGGTGCACCAGGTACGTATTTACGCACGGGTGGATCCGGCGCAAAAAATCCGCATTGTCAAGGCGCTGCAAGCCAAGGGGGAGTTTGTCGCCATGACCGGAGACGGTGTCAATGATGCCCCAGCACTCAAGCGAGCCGAAATCGGTATCGCGATGGGCAAGGGCGGCACCGACGTGGCCCGTGAGGCTGCAAGCTTGGTGCTGCTGGACGATAACTTCGCCACCATCGTCAAGGCGGTGCGTGAAGGACGACGCATTTACGACAACATTCGCAAGTTCGTCCGCTACACCATGACCAGCAACTCGGGCGAGATCTGGACCATCTTTCTGGCCCCTTTTCTGTTTCTGCCAATACCACTGCTACCCATCCACATTCTGTGGGTCAATCTGGTCACTGATGGCCTGCCTGGCCTGGCCCTTGCCGCAGAACCCGCCGAACGCGGCATTATGCAACGTCCTCCCCGGGCACCAGCCGAGAGCATCTTTGCCCAAGGCATGTGGCAACACATTCTGATTGTGGGACTATTGCTGGGCGGCTTGTGCCTGGGCATTCAGGCTTGGGCCATTACCACCGGCCATGCCCATTGGCAAACCATGGTGTTTACCGTGCTGACCCTTGGGCAAATGGCACATGTGATGGGTATTCGCTCCGAGACCGAACCGCTGTGGCGCCTAGGGCTTGGCAGCAACCGCCCAGTGCTGGGTGCCGTGCTGCTGACCTTTGCGCTGCAAATGGCAACCATCTACGTGCCGTTCCTGAACCCTATCTTCAAGACCGAGCCACTCAGCATGGCAGAGCTGGCGCTGTGCATTGCAGTCTCATCGGTGGTATGGGTTGTGGTAGAGCTTGAAAAGGCCTGGCGCAGAACTCGGTATGGCTCGACCACGGATGTTGCCGTGGAGGCCCTATGAAACAACTGCACCTTCCCCAAGAGTCCGATGCACCTGAACGTTATATCTTTTGGCCAACAGCGTAGTAAAACCCGTACAGCCAAAAAA
>CAJAFJ010000394.1 GCA_903938955.1 uncultured beta proteobacterium
CAGCTGGTCGAGCGCCGGTGGCTTGAACGACCTTGAGGTTTTTGTGAAAACCGTCAAGACTGGCCGCGCCGACTTCACGCAGGTCGTGACCTCGCCGCCCAAGGAAGGCCAGGCGCCGCGTGTCAAGACGTCCAGCGGCACCTTCGAGTTTTCGCGGCCCAGTCGTTTCAAGTTCATTTACAAGAAGCCATTTGAACAAAGCATCGTGGCCGACGGCCAGACGCTGTGGCTGTATGACGTCGATATGAATCAGGTCACCAGCCGCAAACAATCGCTGGTGCTGGGTTCCACCCCCGCGGCCCTGATTGCGGCGGCACCCGATGTGCAGACCTTGCAGGCTGATTTCACACTGGCCGATGCGCCCGACAAAGACGGGCTGCAGTGGGTCGCCGCCACGCCCAAGTCCAAAGACGGGCAATTGCAGGCGGTACGGGTGGGCTTCAAGCGGACAGATGCGGCTTCAAACCAGCCCGGTGCCCTGGCGGCCCTTGAAATTCTCGACAGCTTTGGCCAACGCTCACTGTTGACTTTCAACCGGTTTGAAGTCAACCCGGTGTTGCCTTCCAATAGCTTTCAGTTCAAAGCCCCGGCGGGCGCGGACGTGATCAAGCAATAAAGCGGGGTGGTCATTTCAGTGATCCCGTTGGTTGACCTGTAGTCCACAATGTTGACCCATGAAAGCCCCACCTCCACATCATCATCCGCTGGCTGAACGCCTGCGTCCCAGAACGCTGGCTGAAGTCATCGGCCAGCAACATCTGCTGGGCGAAGGCATGGCCTTGCGGCTCGCGTTTGAGTCCGGCCAGCCGCACAGTTGCATTTTGTGGGGGCCGCCGGGCACCGGCAAAACCACGATCGCCCGGTTGATGGCTAGCGCCTTTGACGCGCAGTTCATCACCATCAGCGCCGTGCTGGGCGGCGTCAAGGACATTCGCGAGGCGGTGGAGCAGGCCCAGATTGCGCTGACGCAAGGCCGACGCACGATTGTGTTCGTCGATGAGGTGCATCGCTTCAATAAAAGCCAGCAGGATGCTTTTTTGGCGCATGTCGAAAGTGGCTTGTTCACCTTTATTGGTGCCACCACCGAGAACCCCTCGTTTGAAGTGAACTCCGCCTTGTTGTCCAGGGCGGCGGTTTACGTGCTGCAACCTTTGTCGCCGCAGGATTTGAAAGACATCGTGGCCTCGGCGCAGGCCGCACAGGCGCTGCCCGAGATTGAAAAAATAGCGGTCGATCGCTTGGTCGCTTATGCCGATGGTGATGCCCGGCGCCTGCTCAACACGCTGGAGACGCTGGCGGTGGCGGCAGAGCAGGAACAACGCGGCGAGATCACGGACCTCTGGTTGCTCAAGGTGCTGGGCGAGCGTATGCGCCGCTATGACAAGGGGGGTGAGCAGTTTTACGACACCATTTCAGCCTTGCACAAATCCGTGCGCGGGAGCGATCCCGACGCCGCCCTGTATTGGTTCGTGCGCATGCTCGATGGCGGTGCCGACCCGCGCTATCTGGCGCGCCGCCTGATTCGCATGGCCACCGAAGACATTGGTCTGGCCGATCCGCGTGCCTTGCGCATGAGCCTGGATGCGGCGGATGTCTACGAGCGCCTGGGCACGCCTGAGGGCGAGTTGGCGCTGGCCGAATGCGTGGTGTATCTGGCCGTGGCACCCAAATCAAATGCGGTTTATAAGGCGTTCAACGCGGCCAAAGCGTTCATCAAACAAGATGGCACCCGTCCGGTGCCGATGCACCTGCGCAATGCACCAACCAAGCTGATGAAAGAGCTGGACTACGGCAAAGGCTACCGTTACGCACACGATGAGGACGGCGGCTTTGCCGCCGGTGAGCGCTACCTGCCTGATGGCATGGCCGCGCCCGATTTTTACCGTCCGGTGGAGCGCGGGCTTGAAATCAAGATTGCCGAGAAGCTGCGCCAGCTTAAAAACCTGAATCATCACAAATCCTGATGATCAATAAGACTTGCTGATGCTGATTTAGCGCAAGGGTAAACCCCCTCTGTAGCGGGTGCGGCAAGCGTTTTCCCTTCGCTACAATCGCGTCCACTTGGGTGCCAGTAGCGCGACAGAGGTCGCAAACTTGGCAAGATTATTGCTAAAGAATTGGTACCGCCCACAAGGCCGCATCGCTCGCCAGCAAACAGCTGATTCAAGCGTCGGCCAAATTTCGGAGAAGAAAATGGATACCTTCATACAACAGATCATCAACGGTCTGGTGTTGGGCAGCATGTATGCCCTTGTTGCCCTCGGGTACACCATGGTGTACGGCATTATTGGCCTGATCAACTTTGCCCATGGCGAAGTGCTGATGGTCGGCGCCCTGACCAGTTGGACCATCATCGGTCTGATGCAGGAGGGCATGCCCGGCACCCCGGGCTGGCTGATTCTTTTGCTGGCCTTGCTGATCGCCTGTGTGGTGTCTGCCACGCTTAATTTTGTGATCGAAAAAGTGGCTTACCGGCCCTTGCGCAACAGCCCCAAGCTGGCACCGCTGATCACGGCCATCGGCATGTCGATCTTGCTCCAGACCTTGGCCATGATCATCTGGAAGCCCAACTACAAACCCTATCCCACCTTGCTGTCGCGCACGCCGTTTGAGATTGGTGGCGCGGTTATCACGCCCACGCAGGTGCTGATTTTGGCCATGACGGCGGTGTCGCTGGCGATACTGATGTACGTGGTGAACTACACCAAACTGGGCCGTGCCATGCGGGCCACGGCCGAGAATCCCCGGGTGGCGGCGCTGATGGGCGTCAAGCCTGACGTGGTGATTTCAGCCACTTTTATCATGGGTGCGGTGCTGGCAGCGGTGGCCGGTGTGATGTGGGCGGCCAACTATGGCACGGTGCAGCACACCATGGGCTTTTTGCCAGGGCTCAAGGCCTTCACGGCGGCGGTGTTCGGCGGCATTGGCAACCTGAGCGGCGCGGTGGTCGGCGGTATCTTGTTGGGCTTGATTGAATCGCTCGGTGCCGGTTACATCGGGGCGTTGACGGGCGGGGTACTGGGCAGCCATTACTCCGATATTTTTGCCTTTATTGTGCTGATCATCGTGCTGACGCTGCGACCCTCAGGTCTGCTGGGTGAGCGTGTGGCGGACCGGGCTTAAGGAGTCGTCATGAAACAAAAACAAATCATTGGTTTTCTCTTGGCCGCGGTGGGCTTGCTGATCGTGCCCCTGGTGCTGCAGGGCTTTGGCAACGCCTGGGTCCGCATTGCCGATATGGCGCTGCTTTACGTCTTGCTGGCGCTGGGCTTAAATATTGTGGTGGGCTACGCCGGTCTGCTCGACCTGGGCTATGTCGCCTTTTTTGCCATTGGCGCCTACTTATACGGCTTGTTCAACTCGCCCCACCTGATCGACACGTTTCCCATGATTGCGGCGATGTTCCCGCAAGGCATGCATGCCCCGATCTGGGTTGTGATTCCGGCGGCGGCTTTTCTGGCCGGGGTGTTTGGCGTGCTGCTGGGCGCGCCCACGCTGCGTTTGCGCGGTGACTACCTGGCCATCGTGACGCTGGGTTTTGGTGAAATCATTCGCGTGTTCCTGAATAACCTGGACCACCCAGTCAACATCACCAACGGCCCCAAGGGCTTGAACCAGATTGAGTCGATCAGCTTCTTCGGGCTTGACCTGGGCAAGAAAATCACCATCGGCGGTTTTGAGCTGGCATCGGTGTCGCTGTATTACTACCTGTTTCTGGCCTTGGTGATCATTAGTATCGTGATCTCGCATCGTTTGCAAATGTCCCGCGTTGGACGTGCCTGGATGGCGATCCGTGAAGATGAGATCGCCGCCAAGGCCATGGGCATCAACACTCGCAACCTGAAACTGCTGGCGTTTGGCATGGGCGCCACGTTTGGCGGCGTGTCGGGCGCCATGTTTGCCTCTTTCCAGGGCTTTATTTCGCCCGAGTCCTTCAGTCTGATGGAGTCGGTGATGATTGTGGCGATGGTGGTGCTGGGCGGTATCGGGCACTTGCCCGGCGTCATTCTGGGCGCCGTGATGCTGTCGGCCCTGCCTGAAGTGCTGCGCTATGTGGCCGGTCCTTTGCAGTCCATGACCGGTGGGCGTCTGGATGCCTCCATCTTGCGCCAGTTGCTGATCGCCCTGGCCATGATCAGCGTCATGCTGATCCGCCCGCGTGGCTTGTGGCCCTCGCCGGATCACGGCAAGTCGTTACAAAACGTTAAATAAACCGGAACGATCATGACAGACACAGTACTCAACGTCTCCGGCGTTTCAAAGCGCTTTGGTGGCCTGCAGGCCTTAAGCGAAGTCGGCATCTCCATCAAGCGCGGTCAGGTCTATGGCCTGATCGGCCCCAACGGGGCGGGCAAGACCACTTTTTTCAACGTGCTGACCGGGCTCTACACGCCCGATACCGGCAACTTTGAACTCGCTGGCAAAACCTATCAACCCACGGCAGTGCATGAAGTGGCCAAAGCCGGTATTGCGCGCACCTTTCAGAACATTCGCTTGTTTGCTGAGATGACCGCGTTGGAAAACGTGATGGTCGGGCGCCACATCCGCACCCATTCAGGCTTGCTGGGCGCTATTCTCCGCACGCCCGGTTTCAAGGCCGAAGAAGCCGCCATCACCCAGCGCGCACATGAGTTGCTGGAGTATGTGGGCATCGGCAAGTTCGCCGACTACAAAGCCCGCACACTGAGCTACGGTGACCAGCGCCGCCTTGAAATTGCCCGCGCCCTGGCCACCGACCCGCAATTGATTGCGCTGGACGAGCCTGCCGCTGGCATGAACGCCACCGAAAAAGTCATGCTGCGAGAGTTGATCTCCAAAATTCGCAACGACAACCG
>CAJAFJ010000395.1 GCA_903938955.1 uncultured beta proteobacterium
CACCCATCCATCATCCTCAAGTCACCTGGCAAGATGACCCAAGAGCAGATCGCCACGCTGCAAGCCGCCTTCGCCGCCAAACACTCCGGCCTGGACAACGCCCACCGCCTGCCGCTGGTCCTTACCGAAGGGCTGGAGGCCAAAGAAATCAGCCTCAGCGCCGAAGACGCCCAACTGCTGGAAGCCCGCAAGTTCCAGGTGATCGACATCGCCCGCGCCTTTGGCGTGCCCCCGCACATGATTGGCGAGACCAGTGCCAGCACCAGCTGGGGCAGCGGAATCGAATCAATGTCGCGCGGCTTCGTCACCTACACCCTGCAGCCGCACCTCAAGCGCATTGAGCAAGAACTCAACCGCAAGCTCTACCCCCGCGACGTGGGCCGCTTCATCCGCTTTGACCGCGAAGCCCTGATCGAGGGCGACAGCAAAGCCCAAGCCGAATACAACCGCGCAGCACTGGGCGGCCCCGGCACCGGCCAAGGCTGGATGAGCGTGGACGAGATCCGCAAAGCCAAAGGCCTGGCACCCCGTGGCGGCACCTCTGCCGAGATTTATGACCCCCGTGCACTTACCCCTGAAGCCGCACCCAACCCCAGCACAAACCCATGAAAATCCTCCAACTCCTGCGCGACAACGCCGGTCGCACCCAGCAGCCCTTCAACCTGGTGCGCAACAGCATTGACGAAGCCACCGTCTACATCTACGACCTGATCGACAGCTACTGGGGCGTCAGTGCCAGCGGCTTCATCACGCAGCTGGACTCGGTAGCAGACGCCAAAACCCTGCATGTGCGCTTCAACTCGCCGGGCGGCGATGTCTTCCAGGGTAAAGCCATCGCTGAAGCCATCAAGCGCTTCAACGGCAAGACCATTGCGCACATTGACAGCCTGGCCGCCAGCGCCGCCACCAGCATCGCCATCGCCTGCGACGAAGTAGAGATTTCGCAAGATGCCTTCTTCATGATCCACAACGCCAGCGGCGCCGTCTGGGGCGACAAGCAAGCCATGCGCGACACCGCCGACCTGCTGGAGAAAGTGGAGGGCAGCATCGTGGCTGGCTACGTCAATAAGACCGGCAAAGACGCCGCCGACATCGTGGCCTGGATGGACGCCGAAACCTGGTTCACCGCTGACGAAGCTGTGGCCAACGGCTTCTGCGACCGCCTGGCCGCCACCGCCGACAAAGCCGCCAAAAACACCTGGAACCTCGCCGCCTACAACAAGGTGCCCAAGTCCCTCACAGCTGCGCCAGACCCCGCCACCCCGCCAGCTAACCCAGCACCCAAACCCACAGGCACAACGCAAACCAACCGCAACGCGTTGCATCTGAAAACCATTGTGTAGCGCTCTCGCGCAAAACAAACCGCCAAGGACGGACTCCTTGCATCCCCCGGGAGCCTGACGGCTCCTTTTTTTTTGGAAAATCGAAATGAAAAACATCCAAGCCCTGCGCGAGAAGATTGCCAACCTCGCCAAGCAAGCCAACCACATCCTCGCCGAAATGGGCGACAAGACCTGGACCGCTGACGACCAGCAAAAGTTTGACAACCTGGCCGACGAAATCGAACGCGCCAAAGGCCAAATCCGCGCTGAAGAAAAGATGCGCGAACTTGATGCCGACAAGTTCTTCAACGAAGTCACCGGCGGTGCAAACAAGCCCGGCCAGCGCCCAGAAGAAGGCGGCATCAGCGTGCGTGATGCTGTTGCCCTGTACCTGCGCAACGGCAACAACGTATCGGCCGAGCAAGCCATTGCCATCCGCAATGCCATGTCCACCACCACCGCAGCAGAAGGCGGCTACACCGTCCCTAGCGAGATTGCTGCCCTGGTCATCGACAAGCTCAAAGCTTTTGGCGGCATGCGCGACGTGGCCACCATCCTGGCCACCTCCACCGGTGTCGCCATGAACTGGCCCACCTCGGACGGCACAGCAGACGTGGGCGCCATCGTTGGCCAGAACACCGCCGTCAGCGCTGCCGATGTCACCTTCGGAACCATTGGCCTCAACCCGTTCTACTACACGTCCAACAAAATCGCCTTGCCGCTGGAGCTGATCCAGGACAGCGCCATCGACGTTATCGCCTACGTCATCGACCGCCTGGCCACCCGCATTGCCCGCATCCAGAACACCCACTTCACGGTCGGCGGCGGCACCACGGTGCCAGACGGTGTGATCCCCAAATCAGCCACCGGCAAAACCGGCACCACCGGCCAGACGCTCACCGTCATCTATGACGACCTGATCGACCTCAAGCACTCGGTCAACCGCGCCTACCGCCGCAATGGGGTCTACATGATGAACGACCTGTCCGTGGCCGTCGTCTCCAAACTCAAAGACACCACCGGCCGCCCCATCTGGACGCCCGGCGATGCCGAGAGCATTGTGGGCGGCAAGCCCGACACCCTGTGCGGCTACCCCGTGGTCATCAATGACGACGTGGCTGTCATGGCTGCCAACGCCAAGTCCATCGCCTTTGGTGACTTCAGCAAGTACACCATCCGCGACGTGCAGGGCACCACCCGCATCCAGCGCTTTGACGACTCGGCCTTTGCCCTGTCCAACCAGGTCGGTTTCTGCGGCTGGACCCGCTCCGGCGGAAACCTGCTGGACACCGCCGCTGTGCGCGTGTACGTCAACAGCGCCACTTAAACCAGCGGATTGACTTGTACCGGATGCGCCAGCCGCGTCCGGTTCTTTCCCCCCTTACCTGTAAATCATCATGACTGATATTGATCAAACCACGCAGACTGAAGCCGCTGTCACCACCACCGATGTGACTGCCACCGCTGCCATCGCAGGCGAAGCGACCGTCGTTGAGACAGCTTCCGCCACCACCGTCAAACCGCGCAACATCAAAGCCCGCGTCCTGATGGCCTGCCTGCATGGCCAGCCTGACGAAGTGGTCACGCTCGCACCTGACGTGGCCAAGGTGGCCGAGGCTGCCGGGCAGGTTGACACTAACAAAGCGGCCGTGGCCTACGCCCTGAGCCTGCAATAAACAGCCCGGCCTCTCGCCATCCCAAATGCTGCGCAATTCGCTACCCCGGGTAGCGAATTCCAGAGCAAATACCAAAGGACTCACCCATGCCCTCCGCCAACTCCCTATTTCTGCCCAAGCGCCTTGCTGACGCCTACTTCACCGGTAGCTTCAAGATGCTACTGGTCTCCAGCGCACCGAGTGAATCCGACCTGGACACCTTCGACTTCCGCAACGACATCGCCAACGAGGTGGCTGCATCTGGCACCTACGCCACAGGCGGCGCGGCCGTCACCTGCAGCGTTGGCGCGGTGGACACCACCAACAATCGCGTAGCCGTCACCTTTGGCAACCCGGCAGCATGGACCAGCGCGACGATCAGTGCGGTCGGCGGTTGGATTTACAAATCCGTGGGCACGGCGGCCACTGACGAGCTGGTGGGTTACATCGACTTTGGCGGCACCATCACCAGCA
>CAJAFJ010000396.1 GCA_903938955.1 uncultured beta proteobacterium
CCGCTACCATGGTCACGGCCGGTATTTTCATGGTGGCCCGCATGTCACCTTTGTTCGAGTTGTCTGAAACGGCCTTGAACTTCATCATGATCATTGGTGCCATTACAGCCTTGTTCATGGGCTTCTTGGGCATTATTCAGAACGATATTAAGCGCGTGGTGGCTTATTCCACTTTGTCTCAATTGGGTTACATGACAGTGGCTTTGGGTGCCTCCGCCTATTCAGTGGCGGTGTTCCACCTCATGACGCACGCTTTCTTCAAAGCCTTGCTGTTCTTAGGCGCTGGCTCGGTCATCATGGGCTTGCACCACAACCAAGACATTCGGTACATGGGCGGCGTGCGCAAGTACATGCCCATCACATGGATCACGTCACTGTTAGGTTCATTGGCCCTGATTGGTACACCGTTCTTCTCTGGCTTCTACTCCAAAGACAGCATCATTGAAGCGGTGCATGGCAGTCACTTGCCGGGCGCTGGTTTTGCAAATTTCGCTGTGTTGGCGGGTGTTTTCATCACAGCGTTCTACTCTTTCAGAATGTACTTCCTGGTGTTCCACGGCAAGGAGCGTTTTGATCAGAATCCTGATGCGCATCACGATGCTCACCATGATGACCACGGTCACCATGGCCATTCTGACAAGCCGCATGAGTCCCCTTGGGTTGTGACGGTTCCCTTGATTCTCCTGGCGATTCCGTCGGTTGTTATTGGTTTCTTCACCATTCAACCGATGCTGTATGGCGAGTTCTTCAAAGGCGCGATTTTCATCGATGCCAGCAAGCACGGTGCCATGGCTGAATTGGCAGAAGCCTTCCACGGCCCTGTACAAATGGTGTTACACGGTTTGACCTCATTGCCGTTCATTCTGGCGGTCGCGGGCGTTGTCACTTCGTACTATATGTACATGGTCAATCCTGCTTTGCCTGCTGCCATCAAGCGCCATGTTCAGCCCATTTACACGCTGCTTGAGAATAAATACTACCTTGACTGGATCAATGAAAATATCTTGGCCCGTGGCGCGCGCGCCATTGGTAGCGGTCTCTGGAAGTGGGGCGATCAGTTCCTCATCGACGGAACGGTAGTTAACGGGTCATGGAAAGTAGTCGGCTGGTTCTCTGAATTGGTTCGACGCGTGCAGTCAGGTTATTTGTACCATTACGCGTTCGCCATGATCATGGGTGTCTTTGTCCTGATGACGTATTTCGTCTGGCTCAAGTAGGAGAATTATAAAAATGGGTTTGTTGAGCTTGGCTATTTGGACGCCAATAGTATTTGGTGTCGTGCTGCTGGCACTCGGTCGTGACGATCAGGCGCGCGCTGTGCGCTGGGTCGCCCTGATTGGTGCGCTGGTCAGCTTTCTTGTGACCTTGCCTTTGTACTCCGGTTTCAAACTGGGTACAGCTGCAATGCAGTTCGTTGAAAAAGCGCCCTGGATCGAACGATTCAATGTCAATTACCACCTCGGTGTGGATGGCATCTCGTTCTGGTTCGTTTTGCTGACGGCTTTCATCAACGTCATTGTTGTGATCGCCGGCTGGGAAGTCATTACCCGTCGCGTCAATCAGTACATGGGTGCTTTTCTGATTTTGAGCGGGTTGATGATTGGTGTCTTCTGCGCGCTGGACGGCATGCTGTTCTATGTGTTCTTTGAAGCCACCTTGATCCCGATGTACCTGATTATTGGTATCTGGGGTGGCCCTAACAAAATCTACGCAGCCTTCAAGTTCTTCTTGTACACCTTGTTGGGTTCGTTGTTGATGCTGATTGCCTTGATATTTCTTTATATCAAGTCAGGTGGCAGTTTCGATCTGGCGCTGTGGCACAAACTGCCTCTGGATCTCACGACACAAACACTGTTGTTTTTCGCGTTCTTTGCTGCCTTCTCGGTCAAGGTTCCGATGTGGCCGGTTCATACCTGGTTACCCGATGTCCACGTTGAAGCACCTACCGGCGGTTCTGCCGTGCTGGCTGCCATCATGTTGAAACTGGGTGCTTATGGTTTCCTTCGCTTCTCGATGCCGATTGCACCTGATGCAGCACGTGAATGGGCCTGGTTAATGATTGCCTTGTCCCTGATTGCGGTGGTCTACGTGGGCTTGGTCGCGATGGTTCAAAAGGACATGAAAAAGCTGGTGGCCTATTCTTCGGTGGCTCACATGGGTTTCGTCACTCTCGGTTTCTTCATCTTCAATGACCTGGGTGTGTCAGGCGGCATTGTGCAGATGATTGCACACGGTTTTGTGTCTGCCGCCATGTTCTTGTCCATTGGCGTGCTGTACGACCGCGTTCACTCACGTGAAATCGCAAGCTACGGCGGTGTGATTAACACCATGCCTAAATTCACTGCTTTTGCCTTGCTGTTTGCGATGGCCAACTGCGGACTGCCGGGTACAGCGGGGTTTGTCGGCGAATGGATGGTTATTTTGGGTGCCGTTAAATCCAATTTCTGGATTGGTTTTGCCGCCTCCAGTGCCTTGATTTTTGGCGCCGCTTACACGCTGTGGATGTTTAAACGCGTCTACCTGGGTCCTGTAAGCAACGACAAAGTCAAAGCTTTGGTTGATATCAACGCCCGCGAGTTTGTCATGATGTCTTTGCTGGCTATCGCCGTGATGTACATGGGCGTGTATCCAAAGCCCTTTACGGATGTGATGGATACCTCGGTGGCCGAGTTGCTGAAACACGTAGCGCTCTCCAAACTGAATTGATCAGTCTGTAGTGACTAAATTGAATTAAGAGATGGAACATGATCGATAAACTCAGTTGGATTTCGGTTTACCCTGAAATTATCTTGCTTGCCATGGCCTGCGTTATTGCGCTGGTCGATCTGGGTGTCAAGAGCCCGCGCCGCACCCTGACACATGCGTTGTCGCTTTTGACCTTAGCCGTTGTGGCGGTGTTGCAATTCGCCTACGCGTCGGGTGGTGAAACGATTTATGGCTTTGGCAACATGATCGTTAGTGACCAGATGGGTAACTGGCTGAAATGCTTTGCAACCCTCGCGGTCATGGTCACGCTGATCTACGGTCGTCCTTATGCGGCTGAACGTGACATGCTTCGTGGCGGCGAAATGTTCTCGCTGAGTCTGCTGGCTTTGTTGGGTATGTTCGTGATGATTTCGGGCAATAATTTGCTCGGTATCTACATGGGTCTTGAGCTGTTAACACTGTCAAGCTATGCCCTCGTTGCCTTGCGGCGTGACCATGTGGTTGCCACCGAAGCGGCGATGAAGTATTTTGTGCTTGGTGCACTGGCTTCTGGATTCTTGCTTTACGGCATGTCCATGATGTACGGCGCGACAGGTTCGCTCGATATCACCGCTATTTTCAAGGCCATTAATTCCGGCACCATCAAACATCAAGTGCTGGTCTTCGGTTTGGTCTTTATCGTCGCCGGTTTGGCGTTCAAACTCGGTGTGGTGCCGTTTCACATGTGGATCCCTGACGTTTACCAGGGCGCGCCTACTGCGGTGACGCTGCTCATTGGCGGTGCGCCCAAGCTGGCTGCTTTCGCGATTGTGATTCGTTTGCTGGTAGAGGGCATGTTGCCTCTGGCGATTGATTGGCAGCAAATGTTGATGGTGCTGGCGGTTGGGTCATTGCTGATCGGTAATCTCGCGGCCATTGCCCAGACCAACTTAAAACGCATGCTGGCTTACTCCACGATTTCCCAAATGGGTTTTGTGTTGCTGGGCCTCATGTCGGGCGTGGTTAATGGCAATGTGCTTTCTGCAGCCAACGCCTACAGCTCGGCCATGTTCTACGTCATCACGTATGTGTTGACCACGCTGGCCACCTTTGGCGTTATGTTGCTGCTGTCCCGTGATGGCTTTGAAAGCGAAGAAATCTCTGACTTTGCTGGTTTGAACGAGCGCAGCCCACTTTACGCTGCGGTGATGGCGATCTGCCTGTTCTCCTTGGCCGGTATTCCTCCGATGGTTGGTTTTTACGCCAAACTCTCGGTGTTGCAGGCCTTGATTGCATCGGGCCAGGCACTTCACATCGGCATCGCAGTGTTTGCCGTCATGATGTCCCTGATCGGTGCGTTCTATTACCTGCGCATTGTCAAGGTCATGTATTTTGATAAATCCACTTCTTCTGGCGCCATTACCGCACCTTTGGATGTGCGTGTCGTGTTGTCCGTCAATGGTGCTCTCGTGCTGGGTCTGGGTCTGCTCCCCGGCAGCCTGATGACCTTGTGTGCCAATGCCATCGTTCGGATGCTGAACACTTGATGCAGTGATCCTGATGGCTGCAGTGTGTTCAACGCGCTCACTGTCTTCTTAAGTTATGGCTGCTTTATCGCAGCCATACTTTTTTCTCAGAGTCATTTCTTCTCTGGTAGGCATTTTTTACAGCACGATTAATCCCCAAACTCTATGAGCGATCAGCATTTAACTGAAGTCAAGCTTTCGGGTGAAGAGTTATTCAAGGGGCATTTTTTGCACGCTTTTCGCGATAGCGTGAAGCTCCCTGACGGCGCGCTCACGCATCGAGAATATGTCGTACATCCCGGTGCGGTGATGATCATTCCCTTGCTTGAGGATGCCAATGGTGGCTGGCGCGTGGTGCTGGAACGGCAGTTTCGCTATCCCGTGGGGCAGGTCATGATCGAATTTCCGGCTGGCAAGCTTGATGCCGGTGAGGCTATTCAATGTTGTGCGCAGCGCGAGCTGCTGGAAGAAACCGGCTACAGCGCGACTGAATGGGCGCGGGCAGGGGTGATGCACCCGGTTATTTCTTATTCCACTGAGTTCATTGATATCTGGTTTGCCCGTGGCTTGACACTCGGCTCGCAGCAACTCGACCCAGGTGAGTTTTTGGATGTGTTCACCGCGACACCTGCGGACTTGTATGAATGGTGCCGTGATGGTCGTGTCACCGATGCGAAAACGCTGACCGGCGCCCTGTGGTTGCAAAACGTGCTGTCCGGTGCCTGGCCCTTGACCTGGCAAGCACCCGCTGAGGCCTGATCAAATTGGCCAAGTTCGCATGAAAGTTCTCGACCTTCAGTGTGCCCGCCTTCACGTATTTGAAGGCTGGTTCGCCTCTGAAGCGGATTTTCAATCCCAGTGTGATCGTGGCTTGATTGAGTGTCCGGTGTGCAATGACGCCAGCATCAGCAAAAAATTAAGTGCGCCACGCCTTAACTTTGGCGCAGCATCCCCGGTTGGGGGACCTGAACCGCTGGCATCCGCTGTGTCGGCCCAGGCGCAAGACGTCTTGCAGACGGCCCTGATGGCCGCCGCCAAACACATCATTGCCAACACCGATGATGTGGGTAGCCAGTTTGCTGAAGAAGCATGCAAGATGCACTACGGCGAGTGCAAAGAGCGTGGTATTCGTGGTCAGGCTACGCGAGAAGAAACGGCCGCCCTCATCGACGAAGGCATCTCTGTCATGTCCCTGCCACTGCCTGAAGCCTTGAAAGGGCCGTTGCAATGACAGGGTGTGACCCGCTTCAGGGGTAGAGGCCGCGCAATTCGCGGGCATGCAGAATTCGCTTGCAGGCCACGATGAAGGTCGCCGTGCGCAGGGTGACCTTGTTGTCTTGCGCTACTTCCCAAACCCCTGCAAAAGCTTCTTTCATGATTTTGACCAGCCGGGCGTTGATCTCGTCTTCGCCCCAGAAGAAGCTTGAAAAATCCTGTACCCATTCAAAGTAGCTCACCGTGACACCGCCCGCGTTGGCGATGACATCCGGCAGCACCAGAATGTTGCGCTCTTGCAGAATGTCGTCAGCGGCCGGCGTGGTCGGTCCATTGGCGCCTTCAATCACCATGCGCGCTTTGATGCGCCCGGCATTGGCGGCGGTGATCTGCTGCTCCAGTGCGGCGGGAATCAGAATGTCACAGTCCACATCCCAGAACTGGTCGTTGGGCAGTACCTCGGCGTAACTAAAGCCTGCCACGGTGCCAACGGCTGCCACATGGGCCAGCAAGGCGGGCACATCCAGACCAGATTCGCGGTAAATGGTGCCGCCGTGATCCTGAACCGCGACCACGCGCGCACCGGCTTGGGCAAACAAGCGGCCCGCCACACCGCCCACATTGCCAAATCCCTGAACGGCGACGCGTGCGGTGCTGATGTCCAGCCCAATGTGCCGTGCTGCCTCTACGCCGACGGTGAACACGCCCCGGCCAGTGGCATCGCGCCTACCCAGCGAGCCGCCCAAATCGACCGGTTTTCCAGTGACCACGCCGGTGGCTGTCATGCCTTCGTTCATGGAATAGGTGTCCATCATCCAGGCCATGACCTGCTCGTTGGTGTTGACATCGGGTGCTGGAATGTCTTTAGTAGGTCCGATGATGATGCCAATCTCGCTGGTGTAGCGGCGCGTCATGCGCTCAAGTTCACCCAGCGATAAAGTTTTGGGGTCCACACGAATGCCGCCTTTGGCACCACCGTAAGGCACATTGACCGCCGCATTCTTGATCGACATCCAAGCCGACAAGGCCATCACTTCAGACAGGGTCACATCCTGGTGAAAGCGCACGCCGCCTTTACCCGGGCCGCGCGACGTGTTGTGCTGTACCCGGTAGCCTTCAAAGTGCGCCACCGTGCCGTTGTCAAGATGAATTGGGACGTCCACAATCAGTGTGCGTTTGGGGCGGCGCAGGGTTTCGGCCCAGCGTGCCAGATGACCCAGGTAGGGAACGACACGGTCGACCTGTTGCAGGTAAATGCCCCAGGGGCCGAGATTGTCGGCTTGCAGATAGGACGGGATAGAGATCGCTGATGTTGGAGTCACCACGCTGCCAGGTGTGCCGGTAGCGGGTGAGCCAGAGACTTGAGTCATGAGATTTGCCTTGTGGGTGTTAATCAAGTCACGGACTGTAAAGCGCCGCGTGATCACTGTCCAAGGCCGAGTTTTATGCTATCTATGCAAAAAATCTATAACCTGTCGTTGCGGCAAGCGTGCCATTCAAGCGCTGAGATTGACGATGCGGCCGGTGGCCTGACCTTGGGCATTGAGCACGGAAGCGGCGCTGGCATCGGCTTTGAGTGCGTTACCGTTTGCAAGGCGTTTGTCACGCGTGGCCTCATACAAACTGACCAGGAAGTCCTGGGTTTTGGACGGAACTATCGGCGGGCTTTGTTTGAGCGGCGATGCGTAGGTGGCGCTGGTTTGCTGATTGCGCGCAGCCTGTTCACGCACATTGGCCTGACTTTTTTGCGCTTGCAACTCGGCACCATCGGCCTGCTGGCGCAAGTCTTGGGCATGGGCCTCGGCTTGATCGGCCTCGCGGCGGGCCTGTTGCAGGCGGCTGCGGTTGAGCGCCTGTTGCGTCGAGGGCGTCGCACTGTTGGTGGCAGAGATCGCAACCATGGCGAGAGGGCGTTTTTAAGGGCGGGTCAAGCCGTCACGTTCAGCCGACCGCCAATGGTTTGGCCCTGACCATTGATGACGGGCTTGGCTTGCTCATCAGAGACCTTCTTCACTTCTTGCGCCTTGGTTTGGGCGGCTTCACTTTGCACCTGTTTGGCTTCTTCTGCGCGTTTGAGCGACGGTGTTTGCTGAACAGATGAGGTGTTTACTGACGAAATATCCATGACAAGCTCCAGCCGAAAGGGACTTCAAGTTTACGGCCGAAGGTCTTGAAAATCAATCAGGCATTGAACTGCAGCGCTGCCAGTCCGGCATACACGCCGCCCTGCGCCACCAGCTCGGCATGGGTGCCTTGCTCCACCCGTTGTCCCTGGTCCAGCACCACAATCAGATCGGCTTTTTGCACGGTGGCCAGGCGGTGCGCAATCACCAGCGTGGTGCGGCCCTGCATGGCGGACTCTAACGCGGCTTGCACCATGCGTTCACTCTCGGCATCCAGCGCGCTGGTGGCTTCGTCGAGCAGCAGCAGGGGCGGATTTTTCAGCATGGCGCGGGCAATGGCAATGCGCTGGCGTTGCCCGCCGCTCAGGCGCACGCCGCGTTCGCCCAGAAAGGTGTCATAGCCTTCGGGCAGTGCACTGATGAACTCATGCGCAAACGCGGCGGTTGCGGCGGCCTTGACCTCGTCGTCCGTCGCATCCGGTTTGCCGTAGCGAATGTTTTCCATCGCGCTACTCGAAAAGATCACCGCATCTTGCGGCACGATGCCAATGCGCTGGCGCAAATCGTGCAAAGCCATGTCGCGCGTCGCCACGCCATCCAGCACGATGCGGCCCGAAGCGGGGTCGTAAAAGCGCAGCAGCAACTGGAACACGGTACTTTTGCCCGCACCGCTCGGGCCGACGATGGCCACGGTCTGGCCAGGCGTCACGACCAGTGAAAAATTAGTTAACGCGGCCTGATTGGGACGCGACGGATAGTTGAAAGTAATTGCTTCGAAATTTATAGCGCTCCCCGCCGATAGAACAGGCGCTGCAGCCGGATTTGATGGTGAAGTAATGGGCGAACGGGTGCCCAGCAATTCCATCAGCCGTTCTGTCGCGCCGGCGGCACGCAGCAGGTCGCCATACACCTCGCCCAAAATCGCAAACGCGCTGGCCAGAATGATGACGTACATCACCGTCTGCCCCAGGTCGCCCGCGCTGATGCGCCCGGCAATCACCGCCTGCGTGCCCTGGTACAAGCCCCACAACAGGGCGGCCGAAGTGGCGATGATGATGAACGCCACCAGCACCGAGCGGGCCCGGCTGCGCCGCACCGCCGTCTCAAACGCACTCTCGGTCGAGGCATTGAAGCGGGCCGACTCGCGCCCCTCGGCGGTGTAGCTTTGCACCACCGGAATGGCGTTCAGCACCTCGGCGGCAATGGCGCTTGAATCGGCCAGGCGGTCCTGGCTGGCGCGTGAAAGCTTGCGCACGCGCCGACCAAACCACAAGGCGGGCGCCACGATCAGCACCAGCACACCCAGCACCTGAAACATCACATACGGGTTGGTCCAGATCAGCATGCCCAGGGCACCAATGCCCATCACCAGATTGCGCAAACCCATGGACAGCGACGAGCCCACCACGGTTTGCACCAGCGTGGTGTCGGCCGACAGGCGCGACAGCACTTCGCCGGTCTGGGTGGTCTCAAAAAACTCCGGGCTTTGCTGCAACACATGGCCGTACACCGCATTGCGCAAATCAGCGGTCACGCGCTCGCCGAGCCAGCTCACCATGTAAAAACGTCCCGCCGAAAACAGGCCCAGCGCCACCGCCACGCCAAACAGCGCCGCAAAGTGCTCGCGCAACGCCATCACCTGTGCGCCTTTGTCGGACTGCACCAGGCCACCATCAATCAGGTAGCGCAGGGCGACCGGAAACGCCAGAGTGGCGACTGCCGCCATCACCAAAAAAACCAGTGCCAGGCCGATGCGGCCCCGGTAAGGCGTCAGAAAAGGCAGCAGCCCGGAGAGTGAACGCGGTGAAGCTTTGGCAGGAGGTGGGGTGGTGGTCGTCATGGCGTTGAGTGTAGCCAAAAAGCATTTAAAAGGTTGCCGCACCAAACAAAGCCTTGACACTAATTGACTAAGCAATTAATATTTTGTCTTATGACTTCATTCCAAAAATCCGAGAGCCCCGGTCATTTGTGTCCCGACGCGGCGTGCTCTGCCATTGAGTTTTACTCGGCCGAGAATTACCTGCCGGAATCCAGCGTGGGCTACCTCATGCACCAGGTGCTGGGCGCCGTGGGGCATGAAATCGCGCGTCAGCTCGAACCCAGCGGACTGACCAATGCCCAATGGAAACCCCTGTTCAAGCTCAACATTGGCAAAGCCTCCACCGTGGCTGAGTTGGCACGCGAATGCCAGCTTGATGCGGGTGCCATGACGCGCCTGCTGGACCGGCTGGAGGCCAAAAACCTGTGTCGCCGGGTGCGCTCGCTGGCCGACCGCCGCGTGGTCAATATTGAACTGACTGAGGCCGGGCGGGCCGCTGCCGACAACATTCCAGCGGTTCTCAGCCGCGTTCAAAACGCGCACCTTGCCGGTTTTACGGCACAAGAGCATGAGGCTTTGAAAGGCTTTTTGCAGCGCATCCTGGCCAATGCCCAGGTCCAAACCCCTATCACCACCCCGTTAGATTCAGGAGGCCCTGATGCGGCTTAACCTACCCAGCGCGCCCTTGTGCGCCCGATTCGCGCCTTGGGCGCTGCTGCTTGCCGTCGTCATCGGTCTGTCCGGTTGCGCCAGCAGCCTTGGCATTCAGCCGCAGGCCACGCTGCGCGATGCCGCCTCGCTAGGCCTGAACACCACCGAGACCGCCGCGCAACTCAAGGTCGAGTGGTGGCGCGAATTTGGCGACGAGCAGCTCAACACCTTGGTGGCGCAGGCGCTGGCCAGCCAGCCCTCGCTCAAAATTGTGCAAGCCCGCCTGGCCCGGGCGCAAGCCGGTGTCGACGTGACCCAATCAGCGACCGGGCCGCAAGCCACGGCCAACTTGGAAGCGACGCGGCAAAAATTCACCGCCAACGGCGCGATTCCGCCACCTCTGGCGGGCACGGTGCAAGAGAGCGGCACCGCGCAACTCAGCGGAAGTTGGGAGCTGGACTTTTTTGGCAAAAACCGCGCCGCGCTGGAGGCCGCGCTGGGCCAGGCCAAGGCGGCGCAGTCCGATCTGGACGCCGCCCGCATGCTGCTGGCCAGCCATGTGGCACGCAGCTACTTCACCCTCATTCGCCTGAACGAACAACTGGGCGTCGCCCAGCGCACGCTGGTGCAGCGCACGCATACCTTGCGACTGGTGCGCGACCGGGTCGATGCGGGCTTGGATACGCGTCTGGAGCAGCGCCAAAGCGAAGGCGCTTTGCCGGATGCACGGCTGCAGATCGAAATCCTGCAAGAGCAATTAACCCTGGCCCGGCATGCACTCACTGCGCTGGTTTCTGAGTCAAATAAGCCTCTGGTCTTTGTATTACCTGAACAAGTAGCTATTAAAAATATAGCAATAGCAACCTCTATCCCGTCAGACCTGCTGGGCCGTCGTGCTGACATTGCCGCCGCCCGCTGGCGCGTCGAGGCCGCCAGCCAGGAGGTCGGCAACGCCCGTGCCCAGTTTTACCCCAACGTCAACCTGGTGGCATTTGCCGGGTTCTCCAGCATTGGGCTGGACCGTTTGCTGGACTCGGGCAGCCAGCAGTGGGGCGTTGGCCCGGCGCTGCATTTGCCCCTGTTTGACGGGGGCCGCCTGCGCGCCAACCTGCGCGGTAAAACGGCCGATCTGGACGCCGCCATTGAAAGCTACAACGCCGCAGTGATCGACGCTGTGCGTGATGTCGCCGACCAACTGGCCTCCACCCAGGCCATAGCCCGCCAGCAAACCGAGCAGCAGGCCGCTCTTGCCGCCGCTGAAAACGCCTATGAAATTGCCGTGCAGCGCTATGACGCCGGGCTGAGCAACTACCTGCAGGTGCTCAGCGCTGAAACCGGCGTGCTGATCCAGCGCCGCCAGGCCGTTGACCTGGCCGCCCGCGCACTCGACACACAAGTGGCGCTGATCCGCGCCCTGGGCGGCGGTTACCACGCCGACCTGTCCGCCGCCATCGCACAAAAATAAGCCTAACCCCTTTTGAATTGACCCCCCATGACCGCTCCTCAATCCACTGCTCCGTCCGCCGCCAGCAACCCCACCCGTAAAAAAGCATTGCTCACCCTGACCAGCCTCGTCGTCATCGCCGGGCTCGGCTGGACGGCCTATGAATGGTTGGTTGCCAGCCATTACGAGTCCACCGACAACGCCTACGTGCAGGGCAACGTGATTCAGATCACCCCGCAGATCGGCGGCACCGTGATGGCGATCCTGGCCGACGACACCGATTTCGTCAAAGCCGGTCAGCCGCTGGTCAAGCTCGACCCGGCCGATGCCAAAGTGGCGCTGGATCAGTCCCGAGCCAACCTGGCGCAGGCGGTGCGGCAAGTGCGCACGCTGTATGCCAACAACGCCAGCCTGAGCGCCCAAATCACCCTGCGCGAATCGGATGTGGCCCGGGCCCAGACCGACATTGCCCGCGCCACCGACGACCTGAACCGGCGCCAGGCGCTGGTCGGCAATGGGGCGGTGAGCAAAGAAGAATTCAACCACGCACAAACGCAGTTGGCGACGGGCAAAAGCACCCTGGCCGCCGCGCAGGCGGGCGTGGTCGCCGCCAAAGAACAACTGGCCAGCAACCAGACCATGACCGATGGCACCGCCATCGACCAGCACCCCAGCGTGATGGTGGCGGCCGCCAAACTGCGCGAGGCGTATCTGGCCACCCAGCGCGCCGCCTTGCCCGCGCCGGTGGACGGGTATGTGGCGCGTCGCACGGTGCAACTCGGCCAGCGCGTGGCCGCTGGCACCCCGCTGATGGCCATCATTCCGCTGAACCAGTTGTGGGTCGATGCCAACTTCAAAGAGGTGCAACTGCGCCACATCCGCATCGGCCAGCCGGTGCAATTGACGGCCGATATCTATGGCAAAAAAGTGGATTACAAAGGCACCGTGACCGGCCTGGGCATGGGCACCGGCGCCGCCTTTGCCTTGCTGCCCGCCCAAAATGCCACCGGCAACTGGATCAAGGTGGTGCAGCGCGTGCCGGTGCGCGTGGCACTGGACGCCGCCCAGGTCGCGCAAAACCCGCTGCGCGTGGGCTTGTCGATGGAAGCCACGGTGGATGTCAGCAACAAGGACGGCAAGATGCTGGCCGACGCACCGCGCCCAGCCGCTTTGGTGCAAACCCATGTCTATGAGGCGCTGGACGCGGGTGCCGCCGAAGAGGTGCGCCAAGTCATCGCCGCCAATATGGGTCGCAAGTAAGCCCGGCACCCCATGGCGACCGAATCTCAATTTATTGCGCACCCGCCGCTGGACGGCAAGGCGCGCCTGTGGGGCACCATCGCCTTGTCGCTGGCTACGTTCATGAACGTGCTCGACTCGTCGATTGCCAATGTGTCACTGCCCGCCATTGCCGGTGATCTGGGCGTCAGTGTCAATCAGGGCACCTGGGTCATCACCAGCTTTGGCGTGGCCAACGCCATCGCGCTGCCGCTCACCGGCTGGCTGTCGCAACGTTTCGGGCAGGTGCGCCTGTTCGTCACCAGCGTGCTGCTGTTTGTGCTGACGTCGTGGCTGTGCGGGCTGGCGCCCAACATGACGACGCTGATCATTTTTCGGGCCTTGCAGGGCTTTGTTGCCGGGCCGATGATTCCCCTGTCGCAGGGCTTGCTGCTGTCCAGCTACCCGCCCGCGCTTGCCGGGCTGGCGATGGCCTTGTGGGCCATGACCACGCTGGTCGCGCCGGTGATGGGGCCGCTGCTGGGCGGCTGGATCACCGACCACATTTACTGGTCCTGGATTTTTTATATCAACATTCCGGTCGGCCTGTTGTCGGCCTTCATGGTCTGGTCGATCTACCACAAGCGCGAAAGCGTGACGCACAAACTGCCGATTGATTCCGTCGGTTTGGGGCTGCTGGTGTTGTGGGTCGGCGCGCTGCAAATCATGCTCGACAAGGGCAAGGAGCTGGACTGGTTTCACTCGTCCGAAGTGGTGGCTTTGGGCGTCGTGGCGCTGGTCGGGTTTGCCTTCTTCGTGGCCTGGGAGTTGACCGAAGAACACCCGGTGGTGGATTTGCGCCTGTTTAAACGACGCAACTTCTGGACCGGCACGGTGGCTATTTCGGTCGGCTACGGGCTGTTTTTTGGCAACGTGGTGCTGTTGCCATTGTGGCTGCAGCAGTTCATGGGCTACCCGTCGATTGACGCGGGCATGCTGCTGGCGCCGGTGGGGCTGTTGGCTATTTTCCTGTCGCCCATAGTGGGGAAAAACATCAGCAAGGTGGACCCGCGCTGGCTCGCCAGTCTGGCCTTTGTGGTGTTTGCGCTGGTGCTGTGGATGCGCTCGCACTTCAGCACCCAGGCCGACTTTGGCACCATGATGCTGCCGACCCTGATTCAGGGCGTGGCGATGGCTTGCTTCTTCATCCCGCTGTCGGTCATTTTGCTGTCGGGCATCCGGGCGGACAAAATCCCGTCGGCCTCTGGCCTGTCGAGTTTTGTGCGGATTGTGCTGGGCTCGTTTGGCACCTCGATTGCCACCACCGTTTGGCAAGACCGCGCCGCCATGCACCACGCGCAGTTGGCCGAATCCGTCAGTCAGGGCAATTTTGCGGCGATGAAGATGCTGGGCGGGCTTAACAGCGCCGGCCTGAGTTCTGAACAAGCGCTGGCCCAGATCAATCGCCTGGTCGATCAGCAGGCTTACACGCTGGCGGTGAATGATGTGTTTTATGTCTCCGCGCTGATCTTTTTACTGCTCATTCCCGTGGTGTGGATGTCGCGGCCCAAAAGTGCGGTGGCGGGCAGCAGCAGTGCCGATGCCGCCGCCGGGGCGCACTGAGGTCACTCAAAGTTGAGCAATGTCAGTCAACCTCTTTCGAACAATTTGCACTCGTTCGGCCAGAAATTCATCAGGAAAAATCATCCCCACCAAGGCATCGTCAAATCGGGGCATCGCCAGAAGTTGTGTCGTTTTTTCTCGTAGATAGGTTTTTAAATCAATGGGCGAAGCGACAATTTCTTTGAGCAACTCAGGGCGACCATCCACCACGTTAATGATGTCTTCCAGGTCGTGGCTGGCCAGCAAGTCGCTTTTGCCGCGATCAGCAAAAGCTTCAAACTTGGTGGCGATGAATGCAGGTGCACTGATGATCTGAATGGTGTTGCCACTGGGCAGCACAAGTGATGTCGCCGTTTGGACGACCATTGGATACCAGCAGTTGGAAAACCCCAAAATCAAGGGATCAGTAGGCATCAGATCCACCTCAATCCCCTGGTAATGCCAACGACAAATGGGTGCGTCTTTGCTCATATCCCGTTTGAACCCCAGCTTGTCAAACTCTCGCTCCAAATGGTAAAAACCCGCCAGTGCGGTGACTTGCGAAATCAAATCCACGTCATAGGTCACCCGTGCCGGAGATGCGGCGGTGTCCGTCAGCAAAATGCCTACGCTGCAGCCGCCAACAAATACCACTTTGCCCCGCAAGTCACCCAAAGCACGCGCGATCAGTTCGACTTTGGCCATGTTGGGGTCTTGTGATCTCATGCCAGCAATTCAATCAGAAATTTTCGCGCTGCCTCGCGCTCACGCGCCTGTCCGCTGCGAATGGCGTCAAACAAAGCCAGAATGGCGTAGAGCTTTGGCTCAGCCTGGGATGCCGCTGGCACGGTGGGGTAGAGCGGGGCCAAGCCCAAGCCACGCACCGAGCCTTGGGCATAGGGCCACACAGGAGGAGGGTCGCTGGAAGGCGCGATGACGGTGTTCAGTGGCGCAGCCGCATAGGCTGTGGGAACTCCGCGCGTGAGAGTGCTCCAAACAGGCGGAAAAGCGTATGGGGCACCGTGCAGCAAAAATTCTTGCACAGCGGCTTTCAACACCATGGGGCGCTTGTTTTGAAACAAGACCAGCCGTGACAAGGTTGCGCGCTTAAGTGAGCCGTGCACTGCTGAAGGCGCCAAGCCAGTCACCAAACCCAAGTTGACGCAGGTGTTTGAACTGGTCTCTGACTTGTCAGCGTCTGCGCGACACAGCAGGGCGAGTACAACGACCAAGTCTTGGGGTTTAAGTGCAATCTGATGGTTTGATATTTTTGCCATATTCTTAATTCTCAAAATAAGAATTAATCAAAATATAGCATGAGAATAAATCTCTTTGCTACAGCCGCAACGGGCTGGCGTAGCCGGTCATCTCCAGGTAGCCGCGCCCGATCCGCTGGTTGCGGCTGTCCAGCAAATCGCTCAAGCCTTCCCAGTACACCGCGCCCGTGGAGGTGCGGCTGTCCAGCTCCTGCGGATCGATCACGGCCTTGACGGTGTAGCTGCCCACGGGCGTTTGCACGCGCCATTCCACCGGGTAACGGGCCTGCGTCAGCGGGCTGGTCCAGGTGCGCAGTGGTGTAAAAATGACTTCACCGGGCTTGAAGACCTGCGGTGCCGCGCCTGCATGGGCTGACCGCCAGGAGCCGCCATCCCACAGCGTGGCGCCGCTCTTGTCGCGCAGGCGGAAAGCGGTGAGGGCGCTGCCGTCGGCGAGGTTCATGCCGATCCAGTCCCAGCCGACGGCTTGTGGGTGCATCAGCTGCTGGCTCCATTCGTGATCCAGCCAGGCGGTGCCTGCCACAGCCATCTTTTGACCCGCCAGCGTGAGCGCACCTTCGACTTGCAATTGCGGCAGGCTGTAATAAAAACTGGCCTGGGATTCATCCGGCCCTTTGCGCGACCAACCCTGGTCGCCTTGCAGCAGCAGCGGCTGCGTCTCACGCAAACCCAGCTCAAAACTGAAGCCATTGCCAGCCGCCACGGCCCGGTACTGCGCGGCCTCGCGTACCAGCGACCAACCGCGCAAGTTCACCGCCGTGTCGCTCGGGCTGGCCTGCGCCAGGCCGAAACCTTCGCGGGCAATGCGCTGGTCGTGCCACAGCTTCTGGCCCGTCACATCGGTCACGGCGGCATGTGCAAAGATCAGTTGCTTGGCGGCAAACGCCGAAGTCATGGCCTGGGTGGCGGCTACGCGCGAGCGAAAAAACGTCAGCTGAAAGCCAAACTCACGCCCACTCGCGCTCGCCCGCAGCTGGCCGGTGATGTACCACCACTCAATCGCGTGGTCCGGGTGGCTGCCCAAGTCGCGCGGAAAAACCAAGGCACGCCGCGCCGGGGCATTGGCCAGCGCGGTGCCTGACCAGGGCCACAGCGGCGCCGTCAGCCCGGCGGCCAGCCACTGGCGTCTGGGGTAGGAGGGGAGTGCGGGGGCGTCAGTCATGGTCGTGATTGTGGCAGCCAGGGTCGGTGGGCCGGGCGTCTGGCACGTTGGGGGAGGGCGCTTCGCCATGTCGCGCATAATTCTTAAGGCATCTTTGGTTTTATGGCGTTGGATAAAGCAACGCACGTCATGGGTTTTATGTCCAATCCACCTTGTTTCCACCAACTACGACGCGTCTTGCGGGCTTGCCTGAGCGGGGTATTGCTGCTGGTCGCGTCCGCTTTTGCGGCCGAGCCCGTGCGTATCGGCGTGCTGGCGTTCAGGCCCAAGCCGCAAACCCTGGCGCAATGGCAACCCTTGGCGCAGGCACTCAAGCAAGCCATTCCGGAGCGCGATTTTGTGGTTGAGGCGTTTAACCTGAATGAGCTGGCTGACGCCGTCAACCTCAAGCAACTTGACTTTGTTCTGACCAACCCCGGTCATTACGTGTTGTTGTCGCGGCGCAGCGGTTTGTCGGCGCCGCTGGCGACCTTGCTGGTCGATGAAAGCGGCCAGCGCACCTCGGTGTTTGGCGGCGTGATGTTCACCCGGGCCGACCGGACCACAATTAACACACTGCCTGACCTGTACCAGAAAACCATCGCCATGGTGGGTGTCGACTCGCTCGGGGGCTACCAGATGCAGGCGCTGGAGCTCAAGCGCTCGGGCATTCATTTACCCCAAGATGCCCAGTTGCTCACCACCGGCATGCCGCAGGACAAAGTGGTTGAATCGGTCCTAGCGGGGCGTGCCGACGCTGGTTTTGTACGCACCGGTATGCTCGAAGCCATGGCCCGGGAAGGCCGGCTGGACCTGGCGCG
>CAJAFJ010000397.1 GCA_903938955.1 uncultured beta proteobacterium
AAAAGTGGGCGAACTGGCACCTGATTTACAGTTTTCAGTCGACCAAAGCAGCGGCCAGTCCATCATTAAATTCACCGATAAAACGACCAATGAAGTGATTCGGCAGTATCCGTCCAAGGATATTCTTCACCTGAATCAGGTCTTGGCGAGCCTTCAAATTGGCTTTGTCGTCAATAAAAAAGCTTGATTTTCTGATCGTCAACGGCGACTTGGGACATCCAGTTGCCGTAGCACCCAGGCTATTACCGCGCCGTTCACACACAGCGCCAGGTGCCCCAAGCCCTCAAATACCGTGACTTGCGCACCGTCCAGCACTTGCTCGCGCTGCGGGAACACAATGTTGTCTTGCGCCGTCAGGGCAATGTGAATCAGACTGCGGGTGGTGCTGGATTCGCTGGCGGCCAGCGCTTGCAGCCAGTCGCTGTGCCAGGTCATTTGCTGACCATTCGGTGTTTTGGGGTGAGGGTCGATCCGGGTGCCCGCGTGCGGTGAGCCGAGGGTGAGGACCTTGGCCACGCGGTCTGTGCCGTGAGCACGCATCCAGGCCCGAATAACCAGCCCGCCCATGCTGTGCCCGATCAGGGCCACTTTTTCAGCACCGGTTTGGCGGCAGAGTTCAGCGACTGTTTTTTCAACCAACGGTGCGTAGTCGTCAATCGAGGTGAACAAGGGCTCCAAATCAAGAGCCAGCACCGGATGGCCGGCGCGACGCAGTGAATCCACCATGGCATCCCAGACCCGGTGATTGCAGATGTAACCATGCACCAGCACCACGGGAATTTGGGGTAGGGCTGAGGGCCAGGCGGCTTGAAATGGGGGGGGCATCCTGGCCCAGGGCTGCTTCAACAGGTAGAGACGAATTCCCGCCATATATTCAATCGGCCATGCACGCCACCAGGGGGCGAGGGCGCCTAGTGCCCGAGATTGAATCATCGTTTTGAGCGTCACCGCCAGCGAGGTCAGCAGCGGAAAGCCCAGCGCCCAAAGGGCCATGATCCAGGGCCTGGCGTCCGTGGGCTCGCTCATGAACCAGCCCAGCAAGGCGCCGACCCCCAGCTGAAACCCTAAAAAGCGACGAAGCAAGCGTGCAAGCATGAAGGTTGATCCTTGTGTTTTTTGTATTATGAAGGCCATGCCTACACTCTTAAGCCTCCAGGTCGCGACCGCGCGTCGCGTTCAAATCAACGGCCGTGCCATTTTGACGGCCATTCACAAGCAGCCGGTCACGGGTCCGGTGGCCGTCCGGCCCTTGGGTTTGATGGGGGACGATCAGGCCGATTTGTCCGTGCATGGCGGACTTGACAAAGCCGTGTACGCCTACCCCAGCGAGCACTACCCGTTTTGGCAAGCGGCCCGTGCCCATGCCGGGTTGACCGGTATTGACGACGCGCTGCCCTTTGGTTTAGTGGGCGAGAACCTGTCCCTGCAGGGTCTGCTTGAAACCGAAGTCTGGGTTGGTGATGTGCTCCAGTTCGCGGATTGCACCTTGCGCGTGACACAGCCACGCGAACCTTGCTACAAATTCAACGCGGCGATGGGCTTCAATACGGCCGCGAAATTGATGGCGCAACACGGCATCTGCGGGTTTTATCTCGCGGTCGATCGGCCCGGGCAACTTGGCGCGACGGAATCGTTTGCGCTGGTGCCAGGCCCACGGCGCTTATCGATTCTTGAGTCTTTCAACGCCAAAATGTTCAAGCACATGCGCTAACCCGGCAAAGATAAAAAACCTTGATCCCGCTCAACCCCCACGTTGGATGCGCCATGAAAATACGGCCTTGAGCGCCGATGCCCGCTTATGACTCTCGCCAAAACGACTGTCAGACTAGGCGCTGTCAGCGTTGAATGCCATGCGCTTGTTACATTCAGTCCGTCAGGCTCCTCTGGCCCTGTCATGTTCTAACCCGAAAGAAGAATTCACAAATGAATGCTGCAAGCCTCCTGCGTCTCCTTCCTGCCTTGGTGATGGGCCTCGGCCTCTTCGCCTGCGGAGAGTCCAATGGTCCCAGCATCACCAGCGCGGTGGCGCCGCCTGCCGAGGTCAAGTCGCCCACGGCAAAAAAAGAAATCGGTCTGGTCATGAAAACGCTGACCAATCCGTTTTTTGTAGAAATGGAAAAAGGCGCACGACGGGCTGAAAAAGAGCTGGGCATCAACCTGAAGGTCAAAACGGCGACCCAGGAAACCTCGATTGAGCAACAAATTCAATTGGTGGAAGACCTCATGGCCGCCAAGGTGGACGCCATCGTGATTGCCCCGGGCGACTCCCAGCGTTTGGTGCCGGCCTTGAAACGGGCGTCTGATGCGGGTATCAAAATCGTCAACATCGACAACCGGCTCGACCCGGAGACCGTCAAGCAGGCCGGCATGAGCCCGATCCCTTTTTTGAGCGTGGACAACGAGGCAGGTGCCTTCATGGCGGGCAAGTTTTTGAGTCAGGGTGTCACGACACCGACCCAAGCTGCCATTCTGGAAGGCATCCGGGGGGCCGACAATGCCCGCCAACGCCTGCAGGGCGCGCAACGTGCGCTGCTTGAAAACAAAAACATCAAGCTGGTGGCGTCCGAAACAGCGAACTGGAAAATTGACGAAGCCTACGACGTCACCAAAGCGCTGTTCGCCAAGCACCCCAACATTCAGCTGCTGTTTGCTTCAAACGACATCATGGCGATTGGTGCCATCAAGTACCTGCAGGAAAATGGTCAGAAAAAAGTCAAGGTCGTTGGATTCGATGCGCTGAGTGAGGCCCTGGCCGAAATCAAGGCGGGTCGGATGCTCGCCACCATCGATCAGCAAGCCGCCGAGCAGGGCTACCAAGGCGTTGCACTGGCAATGCGCATGACGCAGGGCACGGCGGTGCCCAGCACCACCACCATCGACACCAAACTGGTCACGGCTGAGTCCGCACGTTAATCCCCATCGTTGATGACTCTAAAAGAGAGCCTGGTGTGATTCAGTTTTTGAAGTGGCGCTTCAACATCACGGTGAAAATGTTGAGCTACCTGCTGGTGGCCGGTATTTTGCCGCTGATGCTTTTGGGGGTGAGCGCGTTTGAAATTTCAAAGCGCATCATCATTGCGCAGAGCGAATCAGACAGCGCCCGCCTGGTGGCCAGTTTCGCCAGCTACCTGAAGCTTTACCAAGACCAGATTGAAGACCTGGCGTCCAACATCGCTGGTAATACGGCCATTGGTTTGGCCTTGAGCCGCACCGACAGCCGTGCGGGTGACACCTTCAGTGCGCTTGAAATGCGGGCGAAGATGGGCTACATCCTCAACAGCTATGTGCGTGTCAAAGGGGTGGTTTCGATCAATGTTTTTTCTGTCGGGGGTGAGCATTTCCAGGTGGGCGAAACCCTGGATGTCAGTCCGGTACAAAAAGAGCTGACGCGTGGTCTGCTCAACCAATCGCTGGGTGCGAACACCCCGACCTTCTGGCGCGGTGTCGACAACAACCTGAACCGTCACTCCGAGCAGGCGAAGGTCATCAGCATCGTGCGCGCCATCCATCATTTTTCACCGGCCAGCGGACAAACCGAAGTGGTCGGGTTGCTGGTCATCAACCTCAATGACGAGATCATGCGCACCTTTCTTGAAGGTGTGACGCTGGCCCCCGGGGCGCAATTGATGCTGCTCGATTCGCAAGGCCACATTGCGCTGCATTCAGACGCCCAGCAGTTTGGTCAACCCCTGACACCGGCCTTGTTCGAATTGGTGCGTGCAACACCCCCGGTGCCGCAACTCAAACTCGACGGCGAAGAGTTTCTAATGAACGTCGCCCGCGTGCGCAACCAGGCGTCCTTACTCGTCACCCTGACGCCGCGTAAGCTGGTGACGACGAAGGTGGAACAACTCGCTTTTGCCACCATGGGCATGGTTTTCTTGGCGCTGCTGGGTATTTTGGCGCTGACCTGGTACTTTGTGCGCACCGTCGCGCGCCCGATTCGGGCCGTCTCTGAAGGATTTCGTCATATCCAGGACGACCCCGATGCCCACCATGAACCCTTGCCGTCCGGGCCGGTGCTCGATGACATTGTGCAATTGGTCCATGGCTACAACGGCCATCTCGTCGCACTGCAAACGCAACGTGCGGCCGCCGTCGAACTACAGCAGGCCAAGACGTATGCTGAAACGGCTAATTTGGCCAAGAGCCGGTTTCTGGCGACCATGTCCCACGAAATTCGCACCCCCATGAATGGCATTCTCGGCATGGCGCAGTTGCTGCTGATGCCCAATCTGACCGACAACGAGCGGCGCGACTACGTGCAGACCATCCTCACCTCTGGCCAGACCTTGCTCGCCTTGCTCAACAACATCCTTGATCTGTCAAAAATTGAGGCCGGTAAATTTCAGCTCGAAAGCATGGTGTTTGAACCTTTGCAACTCGTGCAGGAAACCCGCTTCTTGTTTTCCGGTGCGGTCAAATTCAGCAATTTGCAATTGGACTATCAATGGCACGGCCCGGCTGGCGAACGCTACCGCTCTGACGCGCACCGCCTGCGTCAGATGCTGTCCAACCTGGTGGGCAACGC
>CAJAFJ010000398.1 GCA_903938955.1 uncultured beta proteobacterium
CCACGCCCGGGCCCTTGCCGTACCAGATGCCAAACACGCCGTCGTATTTGTTGCTGCCGGGCGGGGCGAAACCCAGTTGCTGCGTGCCCCACAAGGCGGTCGCGGCCAGCTCTTCGTTGACGCCGGGCTGGAAGACGATGTGTTGCGCCTTGAGGTACTTTTCTGCCTTGACCAGCGCCTGGTCATAACCGCCCAGTGGCGAGCCGCGGTAGCCGCTGATGAAGCCGGCGGTGTTTTTGCCCAGCTGCGCATCGCGCACGCGCTGCAGCATGGGCAGGCGAACCAGCGCTTGCACGCCGCTCATGAAGGCGGGGCCGTGTTGCAGGGCATATTTATCGTCCAGCGTCACGGTCGCCAGTGATTTCCGGATGGGTTTGGGCAGCGGTGCATTCATTTTTTGTCTCCAGTGGGCCGAAATAGCCGCATATTGGGAACAAAGTGTATGCCTGCAGTCGGGATATGTGTTTGCTTTCTTTGCTCTGTTAAAGGCACTTTAAGAAAGGATATTTCTTAAAAATAACTAATAAAGAAATAAATTGATTTATCAGGTACCAAGTCAGCAGCGACCGATCCGAGGCCATCAACACAGACCATCGCCACACCTCGGCTGGTATTCCAATGCTGATACCAATACAGAATTGACACAACTAGGTATAAGTCCTTAGTCAAATATGAAAATTAGTACCAATTAGCTTGATTTGAGTACCAAACATGCATGAGCAGTTCAGTATCGTTCAGGGTGTCAATGTGGGCTCTGAGCCCACATTGAACAGCGCATCAACTTCAAATAACGAGGAGACTTTTCGATGAAACTGACAACCCGCCTGACCCTGACTGCCGCCCTGGTCATGTCGTTCTGTGGCGTATCCCAAGCGGCCACCGAGCTCGTGATCGCCACCGTAAACAACGGCCACATGGTCGAAATGCAAAAACACACCAAGAGCTTTGAAGCGGCCAACCCCGACATCAAACTCAAATGGGTCACGCTCGAAGAAGGCGTGCTGCGCCAGCGCGTCACCACCGACATCGCCACCAAAGGCGGCCAGTTTGACGTGATGACCATCGGCATGTACGAAACCCCAATCTGGGGCAAAAAAGGCTGGTTGACCGAACTCAAGCCCACCGCCGCCTATGACGTGGACGACCTGTTGCCCGCCATGCGCAACGGCCTGTCGGTAGACGGCAAGCTGTTTGCCGCCCCCTTCTACGGCGAAAGCTCCATGCTGATGTACCGCAAAGATTTGGCCGACAAGGCCGGCATCAAAGTGGCGGACAAACCCACTTGGACCGACATCAAGGCCCTGGCCGCCAAAATTCACGACCCGAAAAACGGCGTGTACGGCATCTGCCTGCGCGGCAAGCCGGGCTGGGGCGACAACATGGCCTTCCTGAGCACGCTGGTGAACACCCACGGTGGCCAGTGGTTCGACATGAAGTGGAAACCCCAGCTGGAAAGCCAGCCCTGGAAGGACTCCATCAACTTCTACGTGGACTTGCTGAAGAACTACGGCCCGCCCGGTTCGTCCGCCAACAGTTTCAACGAAATCCTGGCGCTGTACAACGAAGGCAAGTGCGGC
>CAJAFJ010000399.1 GCA_903938955.1 uncultured beta proteobacterium
CCACTTCTTGTTCCCTTCCGTTGCCTCTCCCACAAAGGCCGCTCGCGTGTCCAAATCGCGAGTTTCAAAAATTGGAGAAGACTGAAACAAGCCGAGACAGTACGCATAGTGCGCGTGCCACTTGATCTCTTCAAGCCCATCACTGGTATTGAAGGGCATAAATCCAATGGCGAGACCGTTGGGGACCTCTGTGATCGCGGCTTTGTAGCTGTCACAGTTGATCTCGGCAATTGTCGAGCCTGCACGTAGCGCTGTGTCATGGTCAGCGTCGACGGTCTCCTTCTTGAACCCGTGGTGCTTCAGTTTGTCTTCCCCTACCTTGCGCGCCAAGGCAACCAAGGCGTAGCTGGAAAGTGGAAGATCAACAAGTTCGATGCGGAGTTTCGCTTGGAAGTCTCGAAGCAGTTGATCTTCTATTTCGTCTGAAAACAGGACATGCGCGTTAAGCCTGCCCTCCATTGGGGCCATCAACCGAAGCTCGATCCCAGGGAGGACCTTCTTTTTTAGCTTGGGCGCATCGGGCTCCTTTAGGCGCCGTTGCAAAGCGAACCAGCCCTCGAAGGTCCAGTAGTCCATTAGTGCAAACACTGCTGGTTCGGCGACGTTCATCGCCTGGATCATCTGGTCCACAAGTGTTTTGCTTGCAGCAGAAGACGGGTCTGCGCCGAACCTCTCGCCTAGCCAATGAAACGACGCCGGTGTGTGAATGTGCAGGTCCCACTGCCGCCACTCGGACCCTCGGATGTAACTACCAACGCTCATGACACGACTCCCAATTTTTCGAACATCATTTTGATTCGCATCCCTTCAAGAGAACGCCTTCAAGTCGGACGCGGCTTGCCTCGCGCAATCGTTGTAGGCCCAGCTCGCGTGCCATAGCGATCAACGCTTCTTGCCCAGAGTGTCCCCGCTGCAGCACCAACCGAGCCAGAGACAGCAGTTCCGCTTCGCAGATTTCTTCAACGCCTCGCGTGCTGTCATCGTTCGTCGGCCATCGGAATGCCAACTCGCTGCAAGGCTCCATCTCGCGAGGCCAGTAGAACGTGCCACCTGCCTCCTCTGTGGTCTTGAAGTGCCGCCGCGCGATCTGCTCCACCCGATCCTGAATCCGGCTTCCCGTGCGCTGGAACCCATGTACCCGTGCAATGCGCCGCGCCAGTACGGCATCCAGCACCGGTCCCTCACGTTGCACGACCCACTCCACCATCGGCTGCAACACCGCGTCGTAGCTGGGCTCATAGAACAGGTCGGCAGAGATGGCGCCGGGTGGCACCGCGTCGGTGGGCTGCGATGCCTGGAAGCGGCGATCCCTTTGGGTGTCGGTGGTCCCAAGAAAATGCGTCGACGGCGTGGATGCCGACCGGGCGTAGACCGCTTCGGCTGGCTCGTCCGCTTCTTCATGGGCATCGCTGGCCAAAGGGGGCAGTCCTGCTGCCGCACGCGTGATGGCCGCATCGGCCTCGTTGATCACCTGGAGGCTGGGCGTTGCTTCGTCGTCACTCGGTGTGGGAACCGCTTCTTCGGGCGGCGCCTCGCCTTCGGCGGCTTGGCGTTCCCGGTCCATTTCGAGCAACTCGGTCAGCGCAGCATGCACGCGCTCCAGCGTACCGCCCGGATTTACCCACCAGTCGGTGGACCAGATGCGCACGATCTCCCAGCCCAGGCCGCGCAGCACCTGCTCGCGCAGCTTGTCCCGGTCGCGCGCGGTGGCGGAGCGGTGGTAGGTGGCACCGTCGCATTCCACCCCCGCGAGATACCTGCCCGCGAAGTCGGGGTGCACCACGCCCAGGTCCAGGCGGAATGACGATGCGCCGATCTGGGTGTGCACCTGCCAGCCTTTGCGGCCCAGTGCTGCGGCCACGCCGGCTTCGAAAGGGCTCTCGAAGTCGCCTTGACTGCCGTGGTGTGCTTCGGCCAGAGCGCGCGGCCCGAATTCTGCAAACTCCAGGAAGTGCTTCAGGTCGCGCACGCCGTTCGCCTTGGTGCGCGACAGGTCCATCTGCTCGCCGCGCAGGCTGGAGAACACGCGCAGTTCATGCCGGGCGCGCGTCACGGCCACGTTCAGGCGCCGCTCGCCGCCGTCGCGGTTCAACGGGCCGAAGTTCATCGACACGGCACCGGCCATGTCCGGCCCGTAGGTGATGGAGAAATACATGATGTCGCGCTCGTCACCCTGCACGCTCTCCAGGTTTTTCACGAACACCGGTTCGAGCTCCATTTCAGAGAAATAGGGTTCCAGGCCGGGGTCTTTGCGGCGCTCCTCGTCGAGCAAGTCTTCGATCAGGCCCTGCTGCTCGGAGTTGAAGGTCACCACACCAATGGTCAGCCCCGATTCTTGGAAACCCGGGCGCTTGAGCCGGCTCACCAGGTCAATCACAAGGGCTTTGGCTTCTGGTTGGTTAATGCGGGCGCCGCCTTTTTCATAGCGCCCATTCACCAGGTGGAAGCTGACGGCGCGGTCGTCGGTGACGGGCGACGGGAAGGTGACGAGGCCCCCCCCGTAGTAGCGGTGGTTGCTGAAGGCGATCAGGCTTTCATGGCGCGAGCGGTAGTGCCACGACAGGTTGCGCGTGGGCAGGCTGGCACCCAGGCATTCGTCGAGGATGCTTTCCAGGTCGCCTTCCATGACGTCGTCGTCACCGTCGGTGCTGTCGCTGCGGCCGAAGAAGTTGGTGGGAGGCAGTTGTTTCGGGTCGCCCACCATCACCACCTGCTTGCCCCGGGCCATGGCGCCGATGGCGTCCCACACCGGGATTTGCGAGGCCTCGTCGAACACAACCAGGTCGAAGTTGCTGGCCTCGGCAGAGAGGTACTGCGCGATCGACAGCGGGCTCATCAGCAGGCAAGGGGTCAGCCGCAGCACGACCGATGGGATCTCTTGCAGCAATTGGCGCAGCGGCTTGTGCTGCTTCTTCTTGGTGATTTCATGGCGCAGGATGCCCCACTCGCTGTTGCGCTGGATGCTGTCGGTCGCCGGCAGGTTGGCGCACAGCTTGGCCCGGATCCACTCGCGGGAGACTTTGGTGAACTCGTCATCCAGGGCGCGGAACTCCTGAATGCGAAGCTCGTGCTCTGCTGAGACAAACCGCTTTAGCACCTCATCCTCGTCCACCGCTTCGGCCAGCCACCAGCGGGCGTAGTTCACCTCGAATGCGGTGGGCACCTGCGCCGGTGTTAGGTCACCCGCCTCGATGGCGCTTACCAGCGCGGGAAGGCCTGCATTGCGTGCATCGGTCTGTGCGTGGCGCCAAGCGCACCACGCGTGCAGGCCATGGTGACCGCCCTCCAACCGCGCAGCCGCGTCAGTCAACTCGGCTGGAGCAAGGTCGGCGAATGCGCGGCGCACGTTTTCTGGTTGAGCGGCGGTGTTGCAAAACTGGTCCGTCGCCGCGTTGATCTCTGCCAACTGCGCCAGCACCTGGTGACAGGCTTGGCCGATCAAGGCCGTGTCGCTCAGTTCTGTGCGACGGGTGCCTAGCATCTGGTGCAGGCTTCGCCGCGCCTCCGCAATGGAAGCGGGCTCCAGCCCGAGACCCGACAGGCCAGCCTTCAGAGAAGCGTGGAACTTCAGTGCGCGTTCGATGCCATCGCGGTCGGTATCCAGTTCATTCCAGACACCTGGGCATTCGGCAGCCAGGCCGCTCATGGACTGCAGCCGGGTTTCGACCGCACCGCGCGTCTGCAAGAGCGCATGCTGTTCCTGCACGGCGGATCCGCATCGCCCTTCAGCCACATCCGGGTGCGGTGTTTGCAGTGTGCCCCTCTGCTGCAGGCCCAAGCGTTCGCGCTCGAACGCGAGCGCGGCCCGCAGCATCGCGCTGTCGGTGTCGTGATCTCGCCAAAGTCCGTGGCTGCTTTCTGAAAGCGGTGCGCACTCGGCCAGGTGGAGATCCAGGTCCAACAAGGCCTTCAGGCGTTGGGCTTCGCAGGTCCAGCGTTCGCCGCAATAGCCTTCGGTGGCTGCTTCCAGACCGTCCAGGGAAAAGGGTTTGTGCATCCGCGCGGCATGCAGCGCGGCATTGGTCTTCAAGGCGCTGCGGGCGTGATCGGTTCGGGTCTTGACCCCCGCCCACAATCCTTCAGCGGCGCCGCCGGGGTTCAGTTGCTGGACCTCTTCGCGCAGGCTTTTGATACGCACGAGCACGGACAGATCGTCGGCGATGCGTGGTTCCCCGGTGCCTTCGATGACGGCCTCCAGCGCACCACGCACCTTGCGCTTGCCCAACCACGACATGGGCCAGAACGACTTGTCGGCCTTGGCCCAATCGCGCTGCAGTTGCGCCACATTGAGCTGCCCCACGCCAGCACCGTATTTGACGGAGAGGCTTGCGCGCAGTTGGCCCATCTCTTCGATCCACTGTACCCCGTGCTCGATCTCGTCGCTGACGGCAGGGGGCCATGGCGTTCCGAGTTCCGTGTGCAGGCGGCGGCGCTTGTCGAGCAGGTCGAGCGCCTGGGCCAGGCGAGTCTGCAGCTCGGGCGGCCACGGGGTGGTCAACTTCGAAGTGAGCACGCCGTGTTGGCCGAGCAGGTCGTTGCCGGCCTTCAGTGCCGCGCACACGGTGTCGCTGTCCGGTAACGCGCAGAAGCTCCAGTCATGGGCCGATGCCTGCGGTAAGACCTTGGCGAGCACACCGATGGCGGACCGGGTCTGCAGGTGCAGCGCAGGCCATTCCATGCCGAGCAGTTGCCCCAAGCTTTGCGCAGCGTTTAGGAAACCATGGCTGGTGGTTCTTAGTGTTTGCGCGGACCTGACCATTTCCTGCTGCCACTTCGCGGACCAATCGGTGACGTGCACTGGCACCAGCCCGCCAGTCAACAGTTGGTCACGACCGACCGCCGCCGCATTGGCTTGCAACCGGCCCGCGAGATCGCGTAGCGCGGTCAGGGCAGCTTCATCGTGCGCACGGGGAGAGGTCCAGCTGAATCGCAGGTCGGGCAGCTTATTGCCGCCGACGACGCACCCGATGGCTTTGAAGATCGTCCAGCCGTTGCCGTGGCGTTTGTGAAGGCGCTCAACATAGGTCGACAGTTGTTCGCGCACTTGACCCAGTTGCCGGGCCTTGGATTCCCAAGTGACAGCGTCCACTTCACCCTTGGATTCCCAAGACTTCTGGAGCTGGCTCAACACGTCGAGCTTGCGGCTCTTGTTTGAATGCAGTTCGAGGCAGAACTCTCCGAGTCCCACTTCGCGCAGGCGGCGGAAGACAACATCCAGCGCAGCGATCTTCTCGGCCACAAAGAGCACACGTTTTTCTTCGGCCAGGCACTGTGCGATCAGGTTAGCGATGGTCTGACTTTTGCCGGTGCCCGGTGGTCCGATCAACACGAAGTCTTTGCCTTTGGCCGCGGCCATGACGGCGGAAAGCTGGGATGAGTCGGCGGGGAGTGGGCAGAAGACCTTCTGTGGCGCGTAGTCGGTGTCCAATCTGCGCGCATCGGGGAAGGGCGTTGTGGACGGGTAGGGCTCGCGCGGCGTGTCGATCAGGTGCGCCACCACAGGAGACTTGCGCAAATCGTCGGTGCGATCAGCCAGGTCCTTCCACATTAAGTACTTGGCAAAAGAGAACATCGACAACACGACGTCTTCGCTGACTTCCCAGCCCCGGATGTCTTTGATGGCGCTGCGCACCCGCTTCCAGATACCAGCGATGTCTAGGCCGGACTCATCACGCGGGAGGTCACCAGTGGGAACGCCCAGTTCCAGTTGGAAGTCTTGCCGCAGCATCTCGACCAGCGTCGGGTTGAAGAGCGCTTCATCTTCATGCGCCAGCAGCGTGAACCCCGAGCGAGCGCTTTTGCGGTTCAGTGTGATGGGCAGAAGGATCAACGGCGCTTTGACGCGGGAATCCGGTTTGTCAGGGCGGGTCCAGACCAGGAAGCCGAGTGCGACGAAGAGCGTGTTGGCGCCGCCCTCCTGCATCGCGTTGCGGGCACCGCGGAACAACTCGACCAAGCGCACTTCCAGTTCCTGTTGCTCCAGCCGAATGAACACCTCGCGGCGGCATAGCGCATCGGCTGCATGGGCCTTGCGAAGGTCTTCAAGGCTTCTGGCTTCATGCAGTTGCTGGCTCCGAGGGTCCTGGCCCTGCATCAGTTCTGGGCTGGGCAGAAGTTTGATCGTTTGCCCTTCTGCGAGTGCATCTTCAAAAGTCGGGGCGGCTACATCTAGGATCAGTGCCTTCTTTCCATACTTGAAATTCAGCAGCGCGTTTCGCAGAGAGAGATCGAGCAGTTTTCGTTGCCAACGAGCCAGTCGGTCCTTTGGGTCTAGCTCGGTGGTGGGCGTGTCTATCACCACCTCGTCGGGCAGATCAGGTGCTTCTTCGATTGTGATCGTTGTTTCTGGCTCCACTGTGAGAGGAGCCACGTCCGCAACAGCTTGGGCCAGGGCTAGCGGTTTGATGCGGGACATACGGGCACGCTTCACGTCAATGACCAGCTCGAACTTATCCTCTTCCTCTTCCGAAAGTTGGCGGTTCGCGTTGTCAATGGCTTGGCTGAAATTGACCGTTTGACCTTGAGTTGCAAGGGTGGTTTCGAAAACAACCAGCTCCTGCAGTTTGAGGCGCTTGCGCAGCGCCGTGATGTCGTCTACGACGGCTGTCGAAAATTCCTCGCTGCGCAACCAGAAACCAGCAAAGGAATGGCCCTTGGTGAAGACAAGCAGGGGGTTCAGGTTGGCTTGTTCAAGGCAGGCAGCAAACAGCAGCGTGGAGTCGAAACATGTGGCAATGCCTGAGTCCAGAATATGACTGGGACTGCGGACCTTTTGCCCGGTGTGTTCGAAACTGGCGGGCGGCAGCGAGTAGTTGAGCTTGCGTTGGAGCACTGCAGCCCAGATCGCCGAAGCCAGTTCCCAAGCCCGCTTGGGGCCATGGGTGTAACCGTCAATCGATCCCGGCTTGCCGACCGCCTGCAAAGACAAGGCTGCACCCTTTAACAGACGATCCACGGCGGGATCATTCGGTTGCACAAAGGCTGCAACCATTTCTGGCAGCTTGCCGATTCCTGCCCATTGATTGCGAGCCAGCAGTTCGACATTCGATTCGTGCGCGGCCAACACAAGGTCTGGTTGTTTGGTACTTCTGAGCTCAAACCGGAGTACCGCTGGTTCAGCTTCGGTCAAACGCGAGAACAATGCACCGTCCAGCCGGACATCCAGATCAGACAGGTGATAGCGTTCCCCGGGGCCAACCGCATCGAGATTCCATGTTCGTGGTTTCACGAAAGCGGGTTGCGAAGTCAGATGAATCGTCAACTCGGTAAGCTGGGATTCGGTGTCGTTGACCACGGCCAGTTCAAGCAACGCGGGTACTGCGTTCTGAAAGGCTGCGAGGTTCAGTTTTTTCGCGGCGCTTATCTGCAACCGAACTATTGGCGGCGGCACCTCGGAAACAGCAGAATTTTCAGGCGTACCAACCTCTGTCGATTGACTTGACTCCCTTGTCATACACGTTCTCCTTTTTGGCTCCATTGTGACGCGCGAAGAAAGGTGCAACAAATTTCGGTGATGTTCTGGAAATACTTGGGCGCATTCTCATGAGCAGGAGTTCTGACTATTGAATGAGCCCAGATGGTGTATGGCGCCGAAATTGCACTCCAACCGGGGACTCAAGCGTCGGGACCTGGTCGGGTGTCGAAATCCACAGGTCGAATCACACCGCGACTTTGCTGTCATTCACCGAAATCAACTGTGGGTTTTGAATGGCCGCTTTGCGGTGACCAGTTGCGCCATGCGGATTTCCGCTTTGGGTCGGGTGCTGCCAAATTGGCGCCAATCGCGATTGACTGCTGTTGGTCGGGTGCCGAAATTCACCGCTGGAATCACACCGCGACTTTGCTGTCATTAACTGAAATAACTCTTGGGTCTTGAATGGCAGCATTGCGGGGTCCAACTGCGCCATGTGTATTTCCGCTTTGGGGCGCAGCGAACCCAGCTTGCCGGCGTACCGTCCCTGAGTTGGCACTACCCTTGAAGTTTGACGTTAGTGCGAAGCAAAGCTGTTTTCAATTCGCGACTAGCAGGTTTTAAAACATCCACATTTTGAACAGCCAGGTCGAACGGTGAGCCTGACTTGATGTTGGTTGGCAGTATCTTTTTGACGGGATTCGCCTTGGGGTACGTGCCTTGAGCCGGACACATGCGAACGGAAAACTCGAATTCGTTGAGTACCCCTTTCGCATACAACTCAGCCAATTGTTGAAACGACACGAATGTTGAGCGTTTAATTACTTTGACTCCTGGCTCACCTATGTCACGAACGAGCTCGAATTTACCCAAAGTATCTCGTTGTGTATTGGTAAACGGATGCAGCACAAAGGTTCCACGAACCCCCTTCGTATGCGACACCAGCGTGTGCTCGACGGCGATATCAGTTAACAGCATATAGTTTTCCTTTTGAATTAATAAGCCACGGCTTGCCCAAGCGCATCAGCCGCCATCGCTCCTAAAAGTCCCCGATCATGATTTTTCAAACCAAGTCATTGGGGAATCAATGCCCCTTGAGATGCGAAGTGCTCAACATGGACAACCATCACCTCACTGCGCGCCAAGCGATCTAATGGTCGGAATCTGGTCACTCGACTGATGTCAAAACGTTTCCCAATCATCGCCGCCCGCTGGTGTCACTTGTGCAGGTTTTGGCAATGCTGCTGGCTTTGACGCGACCGTTCTGGCCGCTGGCGTGAATGGTTTTTTTGTTGGCATGGCAGGGCGTTGCGCCGCCTTCGACTGAATCACCTTGGGTCGTATCGAGTGCCCCGGTGCCTTGGGAAGGTGTTCCCCATCGCTAACCTTAAATGCCGCAACGACCTGGACCAGGTCTTGCGCCTGGCTCTTCAAGCTGCTGGCGGCAGCCGCCATCTGCTCAACCAGCGCAGCGTTTTGCTGGGTAGCTTGGTCCATTTGCGTGACGGCTTCGCCGACCTGCGCCACACCATTCGCCTGTTCATGACTGGAGGCGCTGATTTCCCCCATGATGTCGGTTACTCGACCGATGCTGCTGACAATTTCTGTCATCGTGGCGCCGGCCTTGTCCACCAGAGCCGTTCCCTGCTCGACACGTTCAACGCTGGCATTGATCAGGTTCTTGATTTCCTTGGCAGCTTCCGCTGATCGCCCGGCGAGCGAACGCACTTCAGAAGCCACCACCGCAAAGCCCCGACCTTGCTCACCCGCGCGGGCGGCTTCCACCGCAGCGTTCAGCGCAAGAATGTTGGTCTGGAAGGCAATTCCGTCGATCACGCTGATGATGTCGCTGATCTTTTGGCTGGACTCGTTAATGCCCTTCATCGTTTCAACCACCTGCCCGACCACTTCGCCACCGGTCTTTGCAACCGTCGAAGCGCTGGCCGCAAGCTGGTTGGCCTGATGGGCAGCATCTGCATTTTGTTTTACGGTAGCCCCCAGCTCTTCCATGCTGGCAGCGGTTTCTTCCAAGGCGCTGGCTTGTTGTTCAGTTCGCGCCGACAAGTCGTTATTACCCTGCGCGATTTCGGCGCTAGCGGTGGCAACGCCTTCCGAGCCCTGACGCACATTGGTCACCAGCGCGGCCAAATTGGTTTGCATCACACCCAAGGCGTGAAGCAAAATTCCGACCTCGTCCGTGCCTTCACTTGCGGTGTCATTGGTCAGATCACCTCCGGCAACGCTGTTGGCGAGTTGTACGGCTTTGTTGAGTGGTCTGACGATCTGTCGGCTAAGCCATACAGCGGCGGCAAGGCTAAGCCCGGTAATAAACACCATCAGAGCATAGGCAATACGGCTGGCTAATTTGGCACCGGCGCTGGCGGCCTCAGAAATCGATTTTTCATTACTTGCAAGCTGGGTTTTCAACTCCGTGAGTATCTTCCCGACCTCACGATCAGCGCCATTTGCCGATTTGTCACCCACCAAATGATCATGGTCTGCCGCCTTGTAGTCAGCAAATGCTTTGATGTAGCGGCCGTCAGCAGTTTCGACCTCCTTGACCAGGCTTGCGATCTTGTCTTTTTCCGGGCCTTGCTTCACCAACGCTTGCAACTGCTGCAGATCGACTTTGACTTCCTTCATCTTGGCGATATGGGCGATCCAATAGTCCTCGCGTTTCTTGTCATCCTTGCCGCGCAGGAGAACATTTTTCCATTCCTGCACGGCGGAAGCGAAGTCCGTACCAGCCTCGGAAGCCACACGTTGTGCCTCCGTTGCATTAAAGACATCGTGTTCGTAAACGTCTACGGCGTTATTGAGGCGGGACAGTCCAAACATGCTGCTGGCAAACATTAGTCCCAGCGCCAGCGCGAACGCCAAGGGAAGTTTCAGGCTAAGCTTCATTAAACCGTCCTTTTGAAATTTTTGAATGAGACATACCGCAGGCGAGCAAATTTAAACACAGTCCCTCACGCCACGGCAGGATGCACCCACTCTGTCGCACCCCATTTGTCGCAATCCCGACAAACCGTCAAAAACGCCGTATCAACCGCGCCATTACTCCGCCAAAACGTCGAATAAAGGCGACTTTCACCCTGGCACCAAAAATGCACTGAGAAGACTACCCACCATGTCAGGAGTCTTCCATGTCACCCTCGCTCAAGGCCAAGATCGCCGATGTATTCGATGAGCCTGGTTGCGACAAGAACCAGGACAAAAGCGAGAAGGAACGCAAGAAGGGTTGCACCAAGCAACTCTCGCCCGGCGCGGCGGCCGGCGGTTGCGCCTTTGATGGCGCCAAGATCGCGCTGCAACCCATCGCCGACGTGGCGCATCTGGTGCACGGGCCGATTGCCTGCGAGGGCAACTCCTGGGACAACCGGCATTCCGGCTCGTCGGGTTCCCAGCTGTACCGCACGGGTTTCACGACCGACATCAATGAACTCGACGTCATTTATGGCGGAGAAAAGCGCCTGTTCAAATCGATCCGCGAGATCATCGAAAAATATGACCCGCCCGCCGTTTTTGTCTACCAGACCTGCGTGACCGCACTGGTGGGTGACGACATTGAAGCGGTGTGCCAGCGCGCCAGCGAGAAGTTTGGCAAGCCCATCATCCCCGTCAATTCTCCCGGTTTTGCCGGCCCCAAAAATCTGGGCAACAAGCTGGGCGCCGAGGCGCTGCTGGACTATGTGATTGGCACACGCGAGCCGGAGTTCACCACACCCTATGACATCAACATCATTGGCGAGTACAACCTGGTCGGCGAGTTGTGGCAGGTCAAGCCGCTGCTGGATGCGCTGGGTATTCGCATCCTGTCGTGCATCTCGGGTGACGGGCGCTACAACGAGATTGCCAGCGCGCACCGCGCCAAAGTGAACATGATGGTGTGCTCCAAGTCGATGATCAACATCGCCACCAAGATGGAGCAGCGCTGGGGCATTCCGTACTTCGAGGGCTCGTTCTACGGCATCGGCGACATGAGCGACACGCTGCGCCAGATTGCCAAGCTACTGGTGCAGCAAGGTGCGCCGGATGACCTACTGGGTCGCACCGAGCGCCTGATCGAGGTCGAAGAAGCCCGCGCCTGGTCGCGCATTGAGCACTACAAGCAACGCCTTTTGGGCAAGCGCGTGCTGCTGATCACCGGCGGCGTCAAGTCCTGGTCGGTGGTGGCGGCGCTGCAGGAGGGCGGCATGGAGATTGTCGGCACCAGCGTCAATAAGAGCACCAAGGAAGACAAGGAAAAGATCAAGGAAATCATGGGCGACGACGCGCACATGATCGACAACATGACGCCGCGCGAAATGTATGTCATGTTGCGGGACGCTAAAGCAGACATCATGCTGTCCGGCGGGCGCTCGCAGTTTGTGGCGCTCAAGGCGCGCATGCCCTGGCTGGACATCAACCAGGAGCGCTACCACCCCTATGGTGGCTATGAAGGCATGGTGGTGCTGATGCACTCGATCTCTTCCTCGCCCATGGCGGGGATGCCGATCTCCATCTCCGGCACCCCGGCGGTCTGCTCGCCGTCGCGTAGGGTGGTGTCGATGATGATGAGATTGAGCGGCATGGTGTGGCGTCCTTTGCGTACCTGTGTTGCAAGGTGCATGCCACGTGTTTTTGACGTGTTTATCCCTCGCAAAGGCTGGTTACGGGGTGGGTTTGTCGGGTCTTGAGCCGTCTGCCCGCGCCGGTCACAAACTGGCGTTGTCGGGAATGTGCTGTTTCGGACAGATGGGGTGGCGCGGGTCGGGTCGTTGTTATAATCAAGTTATAACTTTGAAGGCTGTTTATGTTGACAACCGTGCGTCAAATCGGAAATTCGCGGGGGGTGCTGATCCCGGCGGCTTTTCTTGCGTCATGCCAGATTGAAGATCAAGTGGACCTGCTGTTGCAGGACGGTCAGATCGTGATCAAACCCGTCAAGCGCAAGCTGCGGGACGCCTGGTTTGGGCAAGCAGGCCAGGTATCAGAGGCGGTTAAGACGCAAGAGCGCGTTGAGGCGCAGGACTGGAGTGACGTGTCCACCGCCGATGACAGCGAGTGGGTATGGTGAGTCGGGCCATATCGCGCGGGGATGTTTATTGGGTCAACCTCGACCCCACCATAGGCAGCGAAATACAAAAAACACGCCCGGCACTCGTCGTGTCGCCCGACGACATGAATGCCGCACTGCCGCGCGTCATCATCGCCCCCATCACCAGTGCCGGGCAGCCGATGGGCTGCCGCCCTGAAGTTGTTTTTCAAAAAAAGTCTGCGCGAATTTTGCTCGATCAAGTGCGCAGTGTGGACAAGGCGAGGCTGGGCAAAAAGATGGGGCAGATCAATGAACAGGTCTGGCACAGCGTTCTACTGGAAATGCTGGCCTGATTTTTAGTGATTTAGGCCTGTAGCCATTATGCAGCGTGCGTGAGCAGCTATTGTTTTTGAAGCGGCTTTGGGCATATCCGATCTGATCGCTCGAAACCGACCGTTCAGTTAGGCCAAAGACTGGCAGTCTCGCCCAATACTCAGTGATAGTCATCTTCAAGCTGATGGCGAACGGCTGCGACAACAATGTTTTCCTGGTCAACAATCTCGAATAAAGCAACATAGCCGGATCTGCCAAAAGGAATGATCAACTCACGAAGAAACGGGCTGGTGCCGACTTTGCGGCAAGTGAAGGGTGATTGGCGCAAAGTAGTGATGCCATTCTTGACGGCCTCCAGTGCGCGGTCAGCCACGTCGAGGTCACCATCATGTCGCAGAAGTTCGCGTTGAAGCACAAAATCAAACAGTTGTTCCAAATCATCAGCGGCCTCTACGGTCAATCTAACCCGAAAACTCACAAATGACCCGCTGATTTCAAAACCCGCGCATCGACCAGCTTGCGCGCCAGTCGGACAAGCATGTCATCGGCATCCACATACGAATCCGTCAACTTGGCGTTCTCCAGAGACGCCAGGCCACGCCGGACGAACTCTTGCTGATTGCGTCTGCGCTGCACACTATCGCGCACAGCAGTCTCCAGAAACTCGGATAAGGTTTCGCCATGCCCAAGCAGTGATTGGATTTCGGCCCTGAATTCAGGAAGAACCCGCACAGGTGGGAGAGTTGCAGTTTTCATGGAAAAATTGTATTGCAAAAACAATGCAATGCATCTTGCAATTGCGTGAAATCAGTTTCAATGACAGGAACGGCACGCTGGACATGAAATTGGACTTCCAGAGCACGGGTACTAAATGCTATATATTTAATAGCTACTCACGCATGTTATACGTAGGCTAGAGGCTTATTTCATAGTCATTTAGGCTTGTAGCCCTTATGCAACATGCGTGAGCAGCTATTGTTTTGAAGTAACTATGGGCACATCAACTTGCCGCTAATGGTGAAACCTTCACGCTCGCAAAACGCCAAAGTCAAGTTGAACTGAGGCAGCGGCGGCTCCGTGATGCCTGAATGGATTCACTCATTCAAGCCAGATTCCTTTGATTTGTATTTGAGTGTGAGCGAGGCTGTAGAAAAAGGAGCAACCGTATCTAGCCGTACAACAGCTCAAAAGCTATACGACTCACCGTCCGCTGGCACAAGAACACGCGTGGGATCCATGCCTTTTTCTGCAATGTAGTCCCGCAGTTCCTTGCGCGTCTGCATGCCGTGGTTCACTGCCTCCATGTGACTACCGATGACCTTGGCCTGAGGGGCCATCTGGGAGGCGCGGTAGAGGTCCTCCTTGCCCATGATGATGGAGCCGTCCAGCCCCTGGATTCGGGCATAACCCGTGTTGAGGATGATGACATTCGGCTGGTATTGATTGATGGCGCCTTCAACCTGGCTATTCCAGACCGTGTCACCAGCGACGTACACCGTTTTGTGTCCCTGGCGCTGGAAGACGACCCCCATCACCTGTCCCAGAAGTTCACCAGCCACCGCGATGGTCTTGTCATCGCCATGCTGGCCACCCGTGGGGCTCAGGCGCGTGCCATTGAACAGGGTGTCTTTGGTCAGCACGCGCACGTTTGTGAACCCGTCCTTGCGGATGCTCTGGGCATCGGCTTCGTTTTGCGCAAAGACCGGGAGGTTCTTGGGCAGGCTATGCCTGGCTGCGTCATCCCAATGGTCCAAATGTGTGTGGGTGACGATGATGGCGTCGGCCTTCATCACCTCGGCCAACGGCATGGGCAACTCGACCAGCGGGTTGCGCAACTGGCTGTTGTAGGTGCCCTCGAAGCCGGGATAAGTCCCCTTCTTCGCCAGCATGGGGTCGATGAGGAAAGTGGTGCCCGCATAGTCCACCTTCATGGTGGCGTTGCGGATTTGCTGGACCTTGACGGCGTACGTCGCAGAGGTGGGCGCAGCCGCTGTGCTGGAGTTGGCTGTGCCACATGCGACGAGAGTGGCGATGCCACCGAGGGCTACGGCGCTGCGCAGAACGTTCAAGACTTTCATGGTTTTTTCCTTTGTGTCATGGGGTTGATTGCGCGCAATGAAGATGTCGTATGCGCGTTGGCGTCAATTTTCCGAGTGGGCAGGGTTTTGCACCATTGGCCCAAATGACAATATTGGATAAAATTGGGCCAATTCGCATCACCCCTCTCTGGAGACTCCATGCAGCCCGTCCGCGTCGCCGTTCTTGCTTTCGAAGGCGTCAGCCTTTTTCACCTCTCGGTGCCAGGCATCGTGTTCGGCGTGGCACCGGCACCCAGTGGACTGCCTCCGTACGAGGTGCGGTACTGCGCTCCGACGCCCGGCCGCGTGCGCTGCGATCAAGGTATGGAGATTGAGGTGCCTGGCGGCCTTGACGCCATGGACGATGCCGACCTTGTCATCGTCCCGGCCTGGAACCATCCGGCAAACGTCGCTCCCGCTGTCCTGACCGACGCACTGCGACAGGCCCACGCCCGCGGCGCCCAGGTTGTCGGCCTGTGCCTGGGCGCCTTTGTGCTGGGTGATGCGGGCTTGCTGAACGGGCGCCGCGCCACAACGCATTGGGCCTGTCGCGAACTATTCGCCGAGCGTTTTCCCGAGGCTCACTTTCTCCCTGACGTGCTTTATGTGGACGACGGCAATGTCATTACGTCCGCCGGGACGGTTGCTGCGATTGACTGCTGCCTGAACCTGGTGCGTCAGCGTCACGGCGCCGACGTTGCCAACCGCGTGGCGAGGCTGCTGGTGACCCCGCCACATCGCCAGGGCGGGCAGGCGCAATACATTGAGCAGCCGGTGCCTGCACTGCCCAGCGAGAACCGTTTGCCGGGTGTGCTGGAGTGGTCGCGCGAGCACTTGTCGCAACCTCTGTCACTGGATGTGCTGGCCGACTTGGCGCGCATGAGCCGGCGAACCTTCACCCGGCGCTTTCGTGAGGCCACGGGCACCACCTTCGTCAAGTGGCTGGCTGCCGCGCGTACTGCGAGAGCGCAGCAACTGTTGGAAACCACGGATTTACCGATTGAGCAGGTTGCGACTGAGGTGGGCTTTGGCTCTGCACTGTCCCTGCGTCAGCACTTTGCGAGCCAACTGCACACATCACCCTCGTCATACAGGCGGCTCTTCTGTGAAGGTCGACAAGGCGCTTTGGCCGCATCAACCGGTTGAATCCAAGCAGCCAGTAAATCAGCCTCTCCCTCTGTAATCCGGTGAACATAAATGCTATTTATTTCATAGCTACTTACGCATGATATACGTGGGCTAGAGGCTGATTTCTTATAAATAATGATGCAGGCCTGTTTTAGGCTGCACATCAACCACCACAGGTCATGGCAATTGAATTGCCGCGCTGCGCTCGCCATAACGCGCGCTCAATGCTCCCGCGCATGATTCCTGGTGTGTTTAGCCCGCATATTTCACGTCACCTGAAGGCATAGCCAAACGAACCTGGATTTTGGCTTCAAGCAGACCTGTGGCGAGGGAGTTTCTGAAGATGCGAGGTTTGTGAGGGTCATCGGCATGGCGCAGGCGTAGCACTCCCTACCCCGGCTTGGGTTGCGGGCCATTTTTGTGTCATCGCGCGAGCCAGGCGCTGGTGACGAAGTTACGGTGAACGCAATTGACTCATGGCGTGTGCAAAGACTTCGGCACTGGGCCAGTTGGAAGCCAAATACAAACGAATACGCCGTGTGTTGCGCGTGACCACCGCTGTAAGTTTGAGCAGCTTGATGCGCAGTGTGTCGACCTGGGCCGTGGCAAGCTTGGTCCCCTTGAGCGCCAGCTTGCGCAGCCGCTCAATGAGCACGTAGCCCAGTGCAGCAAGGAGCATGCGCAGCTGATTGCCCAGAAACTGCTGGCAGCTCGTGCGCGTGGCAAACAGCCCCACCTGGGCCTCCTTGATCCGGTTCTCAGCCTCGCCGCGCTGGCAGTAAAGATCGTCGTACAACGCTTGAGGCTCGCCCGTGAGGTTGGTCACCACGTAGCGCGGGTTGTTGCCCAGCTCCCCGTACTCCAGACGCGTGAGCACCCGACGCTTATGGGGCCAGCTCTGCGCGGCGTACATGAACTCGCCGACCTCGCGCTGTTTGAGCCCGGTGTGCTCGAACGTATCCTTCATGGCCAGCTCCATGAATTCTGTGATGTTCTGTAATCGCGGGTTGCGCGCCAGGCCAACGATGTAGTTCACATCGGCGCGCTCGCAGTAGTTGAGGATACGCTGCCTGCAAAAGCCCGAATCACCGCGAAACACGATGCGCACCTGTGGCCACTGCTGGCGCAGGCGCGTGACCAGCAGTTTCAGTATGGCCGCAGAATGCTTGGCCCCGTCAATACGGCTGGGGCGCAGGTAGGCGCACAGCAACTGCTGGCCGCAGAACACGTACAGCGGCAAATAGCAATAGGAGTCGTAGTAGCCGTGAAAGAAGCGGCCCTCTTGCTGGCCGTACAGCGGGTTGTCAGTGGCGTCAAAGTCCAGCACCAGTTCAACAGGCGCAGTTTTGAAGCTGTCGATGAACTGCTCTACCAGCACCTGGTGCAATCCCCACGCGGTGGTTTTATCGGCCCATTTCTCCAGTCGACACAGGGTGGGTGCACTGGCAATATCATCATCCACGCCGACGGCCGTTTGCATCGCCACGTCCTGGCGCAGTGCCTGGTGGTCGTTCAAATCCTCCCACCCCAGGGTCAGCCCGTAAACGCGCTGGCGCAGCATGTCCACCACCGTGTGTTTGATGCGCAGCGGATCGCGGGGATCAGCTATGCAGCGTGCCGCTGAATCGATCAAGCCCAGCCTGCGGTCGGTGGCTCCCAGCAGCATCACCCCGGCATCACTGGTCATGCTGCCGCCGTCAAAGCAGCCTTCTACAACGCGTCTGCCAAGACGACCAAATTCAATTTTGTTTGTTCCAAATTTTTCAGTACAGTTTGGCATTGGCAGTCCTTGTTTGTAATTGGCGTCAGATACCAATCACAACGTGCCTCACGGCGGGACTGCCGACCTATTTCGGTGAAATATTCGGGCTAAATGGATTGAGGCGGGCGAAGACTTCCGTCAGGATCTTCGGAAAGTTATTCGACCGGTAGGCAGGAGTCTCTTCGAACTCTTCTCGAGCTGAGAACAGCGGGTCGGGGAGTCGAAAAATAGCGGTGATCTGCTCTCCAACTTGCCTCGTGTTTGCCATGAAGATCAAAATGGATTTTGTTATATCGAGGATGGCACGCCTCACTTTATGGATCGTCGTGAAACCGCTTTGGCTGTGTAGGTGTGTCACATATCTTGATGTTGAGGGCATTCGTTTGCTTGATCGTCGATCAACTTCCACCTGTATGTAATTGCAGCTTTTGGAGCTCACGCTATGCGCCTATGACTGAGCATGATTGGAAGTCCCAACTCGTAATAGATCATTGCCGATATTTACTGGCAGGGACGTGTGGCAATTACAGCGTTGGGACCCAAACGTCAGGCTTCGGG
>CAJAFJ010000400.1 GCA_903938955.1 uncultured beta proteobacterium
CCACCATCGGCATTGGTGCAGGCAACGGCACCGCCGGCCAGGTGCTGGTGTTGCACGACATGCTGGGTCTGAACCTGGGCAAGATGGCCAAGTTCGTGCGCAACTTCATGACCGGCGCGCCCGGTATCCGCGAGGCCATGCAAGCCTATGTCGCCGCCGTCAAGGACGGCTCTTTCCCCGACAACGCGCAACACGCTTGGTAAGCTTTTATGAAAATCGTTCACACCATCGCCGAGCTGCGCAGCCATCTGGCGGCCTTCAAGACCCCCGCGTTTGTGCCCACCATGGGCAACCTGCACGCCGGCCATCTGGCCCTGGTGCGCCAGGCCAAGCCCCTGGGCGACGTCACGGTCGCCAGCATTTTTGTTAACCGCCTGCAATTTTTGCCGCACGAAGACTTTGACACCTACCCGCGCACCTGGACTGCCGATTGCGAGAAGTTGCAATTAGCCGGTTGCGATGTGCTGTTTGCGCCCAACGAGAGCGAGCTTTACCCCGAGCCGCAAACCTTTCGCGTCCAGCCGCCTACCGAGTTGGCCGATATTCTGGAAGGCTATTTCAGGCCCGGCTTTTTTGGCGGCGTTTGCACCGTCGTGCTGAAACTCTTGAACTGTGTGCAGGCTCGCGTGGCCGTGTTCGGTCAGAAAGATTACCAGCAGCTGATGGTGATCCGGCGCATGGTGCAGCAATTTGCCCTGCCGATTGAGATTGTGGGTGGCCCGATCGAACGGGCTGACGATGGCCTGGCGCTGTCCTCCCGCAACGGCTACCTGAGTGCGGCGGAGCGGGCCGAGGCGGTGCAACTGTCTGTGGCGCTCAAAGTCATGGCCGACGCCTTGAAAGCCGGTGCCACCGACCTGGCGGCGCTGGAAGCGCAGGCCATGGCGTCTTTGGCAACACGCGGCTGGCAGCCGGACTACATGGCGGTGCGGCGTCGCTGCGATCTACAAGTCCCCACCGCAAGCGACTTCTCAGGTGATGCACTGGTGGTGCTGGGTGCCGCCAAAGTGGGCAACACCCGGCTGATCGACAACCGGGAAGTTTGACCAACCAACCCTGGCCAGGTGACTCACCCCCTTGAAATCTCCAGGTAGTCGATTTTCTTTTTGATATCTTCGTCAGAGTCGATGTAACTGAGTGCAATGGCACGGAAGTTCTCCTCAATTGCCAAAAACGCCTCCACCACATCAGGGTCGAAATGCCGGCCACTGGTTTGCACAATGATGGCTTTGGCCTGCTCATGCGTTTGCGGCTCTTTGTAGACGCGGCGACTGATCAGCGCATCGTACACATCGGCCAGCGCCATCAAACGGGCGGAGATCGGGATTTGATCGCCCTTGAGACCTTCGGGGTAGCCACTGCCGTCCCATTTTTCCTGGTGGGAATAGGCAATCTCCTTGGCCAGTGTCAAAAAGGCAACTTCAGCCCCCAACTCCTGCTCGGCATGGGCGATGGCATCGCGGCCCAGCGTGGTGTGGGTCTTCATGATCTCGAACTCTTCTGGCGTCAACTTGCCCGGTTTGAGCAAAATTCGGTCTGGAATGCCCACTTTGCCAATGTCGTGCAGCGGCGCCGACTTGAACAGCAAACCAATGTTCTGTACCGTCAAAAAAGCCGAAAAACGCGGGTGGGTCGACAACTTCCAGGCCAGCGCCTTGACGTAACGCTGGGTGCGCCGAATGTGGTTGCCGGTGTCGGCATCCCGGGTTTCCGCCATGGAGGCCATCGCCAGAATGGTCACATCCTGAATCGCCACCACCTCGCGGGTGCGCTTGGTCACTTCGGTTTCGAGAAACACGTTTTTGTCACGCAAGAAGTCCGCTGACGCCTTGAGGGTGAGTTGGGTGTGAACCCGGGCCAGCACAATGGGCGGACTGACCGGCTTGGTGATGTAGTCCACCGCACCCAGCTCAAACCCCAGCTGCTCGTCTTCCACTTCGGTCTTGGCGGTCAGGAAAATCACGGGGATATCCCGCGTGGCCGGGTTCGCCTTGAGTCGGCGGCAGACCTCGTAGCCATCCATGCCCGGCATCATGATGTCGAGCAAAATCAGATCCGGCGGGTTCTCGGAACTGGCGATCTTGAGCCCTTTTTCCCCATTGTTGGCGCCTTTGACCTTGTACTTGTCCTTCAGCAAAGCTTGCATCAGGGACAGGTTGTCAGGCGTGTCATCCACGACCAGAATCGTGGCTTTGTCGGGCATCTGGATAGCGTGCGCAGTCATGAATGGAGTCCGTCGTTCTAAAGTTCAATATTTCGGAAAACAAGGGCGGCGCGCAAGTGGCGCAAGCCAGCCTCGTAGTCAAAGTTGCGGATAGCCGCTTCAAGGCCTTTGTAATAGTCATCGCCCAGCGCAGATTTGAGCAGGCCGTCATGCTCGGTCAGCAGGTCGCTGGCCGCCATATCGTCATCTTCGAGCAGTTGCGACAGTTCGCTGCAAATTTGGGCAATTTTCCGGTTATCCGCCCAGGTAAACGCCACTTTCGCCTCTTGTGGCAGCTTGGCCTGCAATGCTGCCATCGCGGGCTGCAGCACCTGTTCACAAGCCTGAATCAGCGCCAGAATGCCGCCCTGCGCATAGCGCTGGTGAATGGCGGCCTCCAGTGCACCAGCCGCCTGCTGCACGGCCCCCAGGCTGATGTTGCCGGCCACGCTTTTCAGGGTATGCGCCAGCCGTTCGGCCGTGACCCAGTCGCTGTCATTCAACGCCGTTTGCACGTCCTGCAGCACCGTTTTTTGTCCGCTGACAAACTTGCGCAGCATGGACAGATAAAGACTCTTTTTGCCCAGTACACGGCGCAGGCCGGACACGGTGTCCAGCCCGTCAATCACGGGGATGTCGACCTCCTCCAAGGGTGCTGCCACCGGCGGTGACAGGCGCTGCCCCATCGCCTTGCGGGGCTTGATCCATTTCAGGAGGCTTTTAAACAAGTCTTGCGGCTCGATCGGCTTGGCCA
>CAJAFJ010000401.1 GCA_903938955.1 uncultured beta proteobacterium
CAGCTTCTCTGAGTAAGGTGAATACGATGCGAAAGTAATGGTCAATTACTGGTGAGTTTTTATCCCAATGTGATTGGGCAATGTCATCTGTCGGTTTCGCATATGGTGCCTCCCAATCCCCTATTTGGAATAGTTCTGCGATGTATTTGAATGGATTGGATGGGTGACCGCCAGTTAGGTATTTGAATGCACGTTTTCCCTTGAATGCAATTGGTGCGCCTGATTTGTTGGGGATTTCAAACTCGATCGAGTCCACAGTGGAGCGATAAATGTTCAGGAAATCGAAGAACCGTTGTTCTCGCCGCTGTTGCTCGGCCGTTTTACCCTGCTCTTCCACCGCCTTGCGTGTCTCCAATAGCTCAGTTTTTTGCAGACCCCAGACCTTCATGGCGACGATCAGCGTGAACAGGGAAATCAAGGGGTTGAGCAGGCCGCCCATGTAATCGCCAAACGCACCCCACGCCGCCGGATTGGCATTCGCTGACAACTCTCGGAAAGTAAAGGCGTAGCCAATGACAAGGAATAACGCCAACGTGCCAGCGATTTTCGGCAGCCAATTGAGCCACGGCGCATCAACTGCGCTAACTGGTGATTTTTGTGGCGTTGGATTCACGATGTCACCCAGTTCTCTAATTTCAACCCCGCCACCCGCTCAAACTCGCGGGTGTTGTTGGTCACCAGGGTCAGGTCTTTCGATAGGGCGTGGGCGGCGATCCAGAGATCGTTGCCGCCGATGGGGGTGCCAGCGGCTTCCAGCTGGGATCGTGCCGCGCCGTAGTGTTGCGCCGCTTCAGGGGGCAGGGCGAGCACCGCCACGGCTGTCAGCAAACCATCGAGTTGGTGGGCGAGCTGGGCGGCGCGGCGCGACGGGGGCAAGCGGCTCAGCCCGTAACGCAGTTCACCCGCGCTGATAATGGAGATGGCCAATTCGTCTGGCGTGCTGTCCAGAATGCGCAGGTTCAGGGCGGGGGAGGCGCCCCGCAGGAAGTAGCTGACGATGTTGGTGTCAAGCAAATACCTCATGTCCCGTCAGCTTTTGACCCCAAGAGTGCATTCCAGTCGCGTTCTTGAGGGGGTTGGTCTGCCATTAATTCATCCAGTCGATCCCACGCTTCGCACTCTTTCGCGCTGAGCAGAGGTAGCTGTTTAATAAGGTCGCCTATGGTTTGCTTCTTTTCACGCAGGATAATTTCATCACCGCGCCGCTCAATTTCGACTGTCTTGGAGTCAAAGCGGAACGCCTTCGGCAAACGCACCGCCTGACTGTTGCCGGAGGTGAAAACGGTGGTGGTCTGTTTGAGCGAAGCAGACTGGGCTTGGGGTGTTGAGTTGCGCATGATGGCCTCACTTTGTATATCTTTTTAGTGTATACATTTCGGGCGAATTTGTCTCTCTGCGTTTCAGCGCGGCTTGTCCAGCAAATACAGCAACTGGGCCTTGACTTCAGGCCACTCACCGCTGCGCAGGCTGTACATCACGGTGTCGCGGATGGTGCCGTCGCGGCGCAGGGCGTGGCCGCGAATGACACCATCTTTTTTGGCGCCCAGGCGCTCAATCGCAGCTTGCGAGGCAAAGTTGAAGTTGTCGGTGCGCCAGCCCACCACCTTGCAGCTTAGAGTTTCAAACGCGTGCGTCAGCATGAGCAGCTTGGCGGTGGTGTTGACGGCAGTGCGCTGGCTGCTTTTGGCATACCAGGTCCAGCCAATTTCCACCCGGTGCACTGCGGGCACGATGTCGTGAAAACTGGTGCAGCCCAGCACCGTGCCCGTTGTCGCGTCGGTCACGGCAAAGGCAAAGCGGTTGCCCGCGTCGCGCATGACCAGCGCCGTCTCGATGTAGTCGCGGGTTTGCTCGGGCTCGGGCACCGAGGTGACGCGAACCTTCCAGAGTTCGCCATCAGCCGCAGCCAAGCGCAGGCCCGGTTCATGGCTCAAAGCCAGCGGGACCAGCGTAATGCCGCGTGCCGTCAGGGTGATAGGTTCAACGAAAGCCATGGGTCAAATCTCCTGCAGGGTGGTTCAGCGGTTGTGCTTTTGCATGAACACCAGTTTTTCAAACAGCGTCACATCCTGCTCGTTTTTGAGCAGGGCGCCCACCAGTGGCGGCACGGCCACCTTGTCGTCCTGGGTTTGCAGGATGTCCAGCGCGATGTCTTCGGCCAGCAGCAGCTTGATCCAGTCCAGCAGCTCGCTGGTGGAGGGTTTCTTTTTCAGGCCGGGCAGGTTGCGCACGTCGTAAAACGTCTTCATGGCCGCCGTCAACAGCTCTTTTTTCAGGTCCGGAAAGTGCACGTCCACAATGCTTTTCATGGTGACGGCATCGGGGAACTTGATGTAGTGGAAGAAGCAGCGGCGCAAAAAGGCGTCAGGCAACTCCTTCTCATTGTTGGAGGTGATGAACACCAGCGGCCGGTTTTTGGCCTTGATCAGCTGGCGCGTCTCGTAGCAATAAAACTCCATGCGGTCGATTTCGCGCAGCAAGTCGTTGGGGAATTCGATGTCGGCCTTGTCGATCTCGTCGATCAGCAGCGCCACCGGTTCGTCGGCCATGAAGGCCTGCCACAGCACACCTTTGACGATGTAGTTGTTGATGTCCTTGACGCGCTCGCCGCCGTCCACATCGGCCAGTTGCGAGTCGCGTAGGCGGCTGACCGCATCGTATTCATACAGGCCCTGCTGCGCCTTGGTGGTGGACTTGATGTGCCACTGCAGCAAGGGCATGTTCAAAGCCTGCGCCACCTCTTCGGCCAGCATGGTCTTGCCGGTGCCGGGCTCGCCCTTGACCAGCAAGGGGCGCTTGAGGGTGATGGCCGCGTTCACCGACAGCATCAAATCCGGGGTGGCGACGTAGTTTTCAGTACCGTGGAATTTCATAAGATTTTTGCCTATCAGGGAAAACAGCATCTTGCTGAATGTTTTTGAGTCTATAGAATGATTTTTCTGATCTATCTCAAACTTTTGTAGATTGTCTTCGTTAAATGAAAAAATTCTGGCTCCCACTCTCTGCTCTGACGCTGGCTTGCGTCATGGGTTTTTCCGCCCATGCCCAGGATATTAAGGGGGACGCCAAAGCCGGGGAGAAAAAAATTGCCATGTGCATTGGCTGCCACGGCATTGCGGGCTACCAAGCCAGCTTTCCGGAGATTTACAAGGTGCCCAAAATTGCCGGTCAGAGCGCTGCTTACATTGTGTCAGCACTCGCAGGCTACAAAAAAGGTGACCGTAAACACCCCACCATGCGCGGCATGGCCGACAACCTGAGCGAGCAGGACATGGCCGATATCGCGGTGTATTACGCCGCTCTGGGCAAAGTTCAAGGTGCACCTGCCTTGGGCAAAGCGGCAGATGGCAACGCCACTGCGGCGGCCTTGGTGGCCAAAGGGGCTTGTGTGTCGTGTCATGGCGAGAGCTTCAGCCAGCCGATTGATCCCAGTTATCCCAAAATTGCCGGCCAACACGCCGACTATCTGTTTGTGGCGCTCAAGTCCTACAAAACCGAGGGCCATGCCACTTGGGGCCGGGCCAATCCGATCATGGGCGGGGTCGCCAAGCAGTTCACCAACGCCGAACTCAAAGAACTCGCCCGTTACGTGAGCACCCTGCCGGGTGAACTCAAGACCGTGGCACAAAGCTCTTTCCGTTAAACGCTCAGTCCCGCGTGGCGCGCTGCTGCACGCAGGCAATGTAGCTGTCACCGTCGGGTGGGCGACCGGCGCGCTGGCTTTCCCACAGCATCTGGCCCAGGCATTCCATGGTTTCGTGGTGCGCGTCGTGCAGTGAATCGCGCCGGTGCGTGAGCAGTTCCACCGCTTGGCGAATGCCGCGGGGCTGGTCAATGCTGCACTGCTCGCTGATGGACAGGTGCATGGACAGGTGCAAAAACGGATTGCCCTTGCCCTCTTCGGCGTTCAGCATGGAGGCCAGCGCCGCCGCCTCGTCGGCCAACTCGGCGTGGTACTCGGGGTGCTCGTCAATCCACAGGCTGGCGATGGTTTCAATCGCTTCCAGCGGTTGACCCGCTTGGGCTTTGGCGTAAATCGAGCAAAAAAAGCGCCGGACATCGGCTTGGGAGGGTGAAAACATAATGGGCCGTATTGTCGCGTGTCCGGGGTCGACCTCCTGCAAAAAGGGGGTTTCTTTGCCGATCACCTTGCCCTGGGTGCGACGCTTTAAATCACTATATTATTCGTGGCTTTCTCCGTAATGGAGGCTTGGGCTCAAGGCCTGTTTGTTACCAAGTTAGGCATTGGCCCATGACGTTTCCCCTCATCACCGACCCTTATTTTTACGCTGTCACCATCCCCGCCGTGCTGCTGCTGGGGGTGAGTAAAAGCGGTTTTGGCGCGGGTTTTGGCTCGCTGGCCGTGCCCATGATGGCGCTGGCAGTGAGCGTGCCACAGGCGGCCGCCATTTTGATGCCGGTGCTGCTGGTGATGGACGTGCTGGGTATGGCCGCCTTCCGCAAAGACTTTGATTTGAAGCTGCTGAAGTTTTTGATCCCCTGCGGGCTGATCGGCATTGTGATTGGCGCGCTGCTCTTTAAAGTGCTGGATTCGCACACGGTGGCTGGCATTGTGGGCGTGTTCACCCTGCTGTTTCTGGCGCAGCGCCTGTTGTTTCCGCCTAAGCCCGATAGCGCGTCGCCGCCCAAATGGCTGGGCGCCCTCCTGACCACCACCGCCGGTTTCACCAGCTTCATCGCCCACGCGGGCGGCCCACCGATCAACGCCTATGTGATCCCGATGCGCATGTCGCCCATCAAGTTCACCGCCACCATGGCCTTCTTTTTCTTCGTCATCAACCTGGCCAAGTGGATTCCTTACGCCTGGCTGGGCTTGCTGGACTTGCGCAATATGGCGACCTCGCTGGTGCTGCTGCCGATTGCGCCGATTGGCGTTTGGGTTGGCGTGAAGCTGGCCCGGCGCATCAGCCCGGTGTTGTTTTACCGCCTGCTGTACCTCGGCATGTTCCTGACCGGGATCAAGCTGGTGTGGGATGCGGTGCTGTAGCTGTAACTCGCCGAGGCTCAGATCAGCGCTTGCTGTAGCGCAGCACTGGCCAGCGGTCGCAGGCGAGCGTAACCCAGCAATTCGGCCAGCCGTGCGCCTTTGCCTTGCCATTCATAGACCACGTTTTCGGCCAGCAGCACGTAATGCCAGGGCACGCCGCCACGCTGCTCTGTGCTCAAGCTGTTGATACGCTCACACCATGCCAGCGCGGCTTTCAGCTTGCGCTGCACGTTGGGATGAATGGTTTGCTGTTGAGCCTTGGTTTCCACCAGATACACCGCGTCTTCCGTCCGCACCAAAAAATCGGGCGAATAAAACGCGGGCAGTCCGTCGTCTTTGACGTAGCGCAGCCGGGCAAAGGTGTGGCGGTTTTCGCTGATCTTGCAAAACGCCTGCACCTGCGTGTCCGCTTGCGCCCAGTGAATGAAGGCGTGCTCCAGCCCACCGTTGCGTGCCGGCCAGGCCAGCCGGGTGTAGATGCACTTGGCGACCGCCACCGAATGGCTCTCACGCATCATCAGGCGCGGCACTTCACTCAATCGGCGCAAATGCACCTCGGTTTGCCCGGTGATGTGCTTTTGTTCCGACTCCAGTAGCGCCACCGCAAACACCTTGGTGAGGTGGTCCACTACCGGTTGCAGCAGCAACACGCGCCAGTTTTCTCTTTCCTGCGGGTTGAAGGCGGAGTCAAACAACTGCGTCCAGATGTAGTCGTCCAGCCAACCAGTCAACTCGGCCGTGTTTACCTGCAAATATGGCTTGGCCAGATGTGTGGCGATTTTGTTGCCTTTGGGCATCGGCTCGCTCAGCGCTTGGCTGATGCGCCGCGTCAGCCGGCTCAAATATTCGTTGTAGCCACCCACGTTCATCACCGCGCCGTCCACCCGGTAGTCGCCAAACAGCGTGGCGCTTTGCAGGTCTTGCGAGATGAACGTGTCGCCCTTGCCCAGCAGTCCGGTGAGTTGTGCCACTGTCATGGCGGTGAACGCGGGCAGGGCGGTCAGGTCCAGCGCCGTGTGGTCGCGCACCTCGTCGGCCTCTTGCAGGATGAACGGAATGCCAAAGTCAAACGCCTCAAAACCCTCGCGCAACTCGGCGGCGATCACGTCGCCGGTGGCGCTGGTGTCATCCATGTCGTCACCCGTGGTGCCCGCCAGCCCTTCCTGAATCAGCTCGTCGTAGAACGACTGAAAGGCGGGGTGTTCCACGATGGACAGCACATCCAGCAAGCTGCCCGGCTCTTGCCCTGCGTTGATGCGCTCGCGGTTTTCACGTTTCAAGTCCAAGTATTCGTCATCGCGCCACATCAACCGCAGGCCGCGGCCAATGGTTTGCTCCAGCAAAATTTGCGCTTGTGACGAGCGTAGCGGCACGATCACGCAGATGTTGTTCACATCAAAACCCTCGCGCAGCATCAGCACGCTGACGATCACGCGTGGCGTGGCATGGTGGTCAACACTGAACAGGCGCTGACGCACCGGCACCCAGTCTTTTTCGCCCAGTTCGGCTTTTTTGCCGGAGTCAATCAGCATCACCTCGTCTTCATTCAAGCCTTCCTGATCCTGCAAAAAGACGGCCACCAGCGGTGAAACGGTCGTGTCCTCGCACACCACCAACATCTTGGGGTGGCGCGTTGGGTCGATCCGGGTAAAGTCAGTTTCCAGCTTGCGCAGCTTCTTCAACCCGGCGCGCAACATCACGCGCTGGCCTTCGCTCAAGGTCGGGTTGCCCTGGTCATCGCGCTCGGCCTTGAACTCCAGCGGCAGTGCGCCAATCTCTTTGCGCCGGTCCAGCACGATGGACTTCACCAGCCCCTGCTTCATCGCCATCTTCAAATCGAAATCCGTGATGATGTGCGGAAAATACACCTTGCGTTTGGTCTTGCCCGCGCCGACATCGTTGTACGGTGTGGCCGAAAAATCGACCTGCACAAAGCGCCGTCCTTTGGTGGCGGCAATTTTAGATAGGCTCTTTTGCCACTCCACCTCGGTGCTTTCACCTTCGCGTTTGAACTCGTGAATGTGGTGCGCCTCGTCGTTGAACACCATCAACTCGGGCAGATTTGCCAGAAACTCCAGCACATTGCCGCGTGCGTAACGCCGGTCCAGCACGTCCAGGCTGTTGCCGGTGGCGCGACCGGGCATCAGGGGCAGCACGGCGCTGATGACGTTTTGGGGCGCCAGCGGCGCGCCCAGCGCTTGCACGTCTTCCACATCCTCCACGCTGTCGCTGTCATTGAGCAGGTGCCAGTTGGTGATGGCAATCATGCCGTTGCCAGTGGCTTTCAGGCCGATCTCAAGCTTGCTGCAGACGTTGCCGCGCACAAAGGCGAACACCGCATCGCGGTGGGCATCGGGCATGAACAGGTCGGCAAACTGCGCGATATCTGACTTGGCGAAGTTCCGAGAACCGTTGCCGTTTTCAATCAGCTTGCCGCAAAACGCGTCCAGTAGCCGCTCATAAACAATCAGGCCCGGCGCCACCACCATAAACTGGCGGGTAAAACGGGCGTCGTCAATGCCTTCTGCTAGCGCTGCTGTTTTGTTGAGCAGTTGCCAGATCATCAGCGCTTGCAGCACCCAGGTTTTGCCGGTGCCAGTGGCCATCTTGAAGCAGTATTTGGGGTGCGCGTGCTTCGGGCTTGTCACCTCATTCAGACGCGTGCCGGTCAGCAGCGCGTCGGGCGCACAAGCCTTATAGAGGTCGAGCAGCGACCAATGCTCATGGTCTTTGCCCAGCACCTCGTGCGCCACGATGGCGTTCAGAATCGCCTGCTTCTGCCCAGCATGAAAGTTCAGCCCGCTGCGCGCCAGCACCATGTCTTCGCCAAACCACCACAGCAGCAGCTCGGCAGTTGTGGGCGTGACCAGCTCCAGAATGTCAGCGGCACCGGACTCCAAGCCCAGGCACAGCTGGTTTGTTTTGGCGGTCAGGCCGAGGGAGAGGGCGAGTTGGTTTTCTTTTTGAGGCATGTTGTTGTCCCTGAAATCGTGTTTGCATAAACAAATTGTTTATAATTTGCCGTGATTGAAAACTTTGCCA
>CAJAFJ010000402.1 GCA_903938955.1 uncultured beta proteobacterium
CTCGCAAACAGGGCCACGGCGGCAAAGCTGATCAAGCCGATGCTTACCAGCGAATAGTCTACGCCGCCCAGGTGAAAGAAGACATAGCCCAGCACCAGCACACCCAGAATGGCGGTGCGACGAATGGCCAGCAGCACGCGGGTTAAATCGTGGCCGGACTCGGACCTGAAATGCGCCGTGCGCAGCAGCAGCGGCATGACCAACTCATTGCACACCATGGTGGAAACGGCGATGGTTTCCACAATCACCATGCCGGTGGCCGCCGACAAGCCGCCAATGAACGCCAGCAGCGCCAGCACCGGCTGCCCCGCCGCCAACGGGAGCGACAGCACAAAATAATCGGCATTCATCTGGCCCGCCCCGAAATACAGCAGGCCGCCCAGCGCAATCGGCAACACGAACACATTGATGGCCAGCAAATACAGCGGAAACACCCACACCGCCCGGCGCAAATGGCTCTCGCGCACGTTTTCGACCACCATCACCTGAAACTGGCGCGGCAAAAAGATCACAGACAGCATCGACAACAGGGTCAGCGCAAACCACTGGGTCCAGGCAAAGTTGCCGCCGTGCTCCAGCCGCATCAGGCTCGCCAGTTGGGGCACGGCCCGCGCCCGGGCAAAAATATCTGCCATCCCATCGAACATGCCGTAGACCACAAACAGGCCGACCGCCAGAAAAGCGATCAGCTTGATGACGGACTCAAAAGCAATCGCGGCCACCAGGCCCTCGTGGCGCTCGGTGGTGTCCAGATGCCGGGCGCCAAACACCATGGTGAACCCGGCCAGCGCCAGCGCCATGTAAAAGGTGCTGTCCTGAAACCAGCTGACCGGCGCGGCCAGGCCGGTGCTTGAGGTGGTCGTCATCAAGGCATAACCGGCGGACACCGCCTTGAGCTGCAACGCAATATAAGGAACGATGCCGACCACCGCAATCAGCGTCACCAGACCGGCGAGCAAGGGGCTTTTGCCATAGCGGCTGCCGATAAAGTCGGCAATCGAGGTGATGCGGTAGGTCTTGGCGATGCGAATCATCTTGCGTACCACCATCCAGCCCAGCACCATGGCCAGCGTCGGCCCAAGGTAAATCGGCAAAAACCAGATACCGCCCGAGGCCGCCCGCCCAACGCTGCCAAAGTAGGTCCAGGCGGTGCAGTACACCGCCAGCGACAAGGCATAAGTCCACGGGTTGGCAATGATGGAGCGCCCGCGCGCCGCCCGCCAGTCACCAAAACTGGCAACCGCAAACAGCAGCAGCAAATAGGCAAACGACGCACCAATGACCAGGGCGGGAGAGAGCATGGTTAATCGTCCTGCGGCGGCGCGTGGCGCTCCAGCAGCCAGGCCAGCGCAAAAATCAGCAACGCCCACAGGATGAACAAGGCCGCCGGCAACAGAGGCACCCCCAGCACCGTGGTGTCGACGTCCCATAAACCCAGCAGCGGAAAATTAAGCAGCAGACAGCCGCCACAAAACAGCGCCACCAGACGCTGCGAGGTTAAGGAGGTCGAGATCATCATTCAATAGGGGGTTGAATCGCCATACTCCGGTTGCCCATCATGGCGCATCAGGCGCCATAAAAAAAGGGTGCCACGTCCTTGCAACAAGACCGTAGCACACCGCACTATTGCGACTCTTTCTTACACCCCTCTGAAAGTCAAGGCGTAATCCGGCCCCGGAGCCCTCAACCAAGGGTAAACACCAACCCTAGCGCGCCAGCACCGCCGCCAACGCCACACCGGTGTGCGTGCCCAACTTGACGACGCCTTCCGGCGTGGTGGCGGCCACCACGCGGCCACCGGCGTTGCCACCATCGGGACCGAGATCAATCACCCAATCGGCTTCGGCGATCACATCCAGGTCATGCTCGATCACGACCACGCTGTGGCCGCCATCGACCAGACGGTGCAGCACCTTGATGAGTTTCTCCACATCCGCCATGTGCAGCCCCACCGTGGGCTCGTCCAGCACATACAAAGTGTGCGGCGCCTTCTGGCCGCGCCGGGTGATGTCGTCGCGCACCTTGCTGAGCTCTGTCACCAGCTTCAGACGCTGCGCCTCGCCGCCGCTGAGCGTGGGCGAGGGCTGGCCCAGCGTCAGATAACCCAGCCCCACGTCTTTGAGCAGCTGCACCGGGTGCGCAATGTTGGGCATGGCAGCAAAGAACTCGACCGCCTCGTCCACCTCCATCTGCAGCACGTCGCCAATGTTCTTGCCGCGCCAAGTCACCGCCAGCGTTTCGGGGTTGAAGCGCGCGCCTTTGCAGGTTTCGCACAGCACTTTCACATCCGGCAAAAAACTCATGGCGATGGTGCGAATGCCCTGCCCTTCGCACCCGGCACAACGGCCTTCGCCCGTGTTGAAGCTGAAACGGTTGGCTGCATAGCCGCGCGCCTTGGCTTCCAGCGTGTCGGCAAACAGCTTGCGGATGATGTCCCAGAAGCCGATATAAGTGGCCGGGCACGAACGCGGGGTTTTGCCGATGGGGGTTTGATCGACTTCCAGCACGCGGTCCACCGTCTCAAAGCCGCTGACAGATGCGCAACCGGTCCAGGGGATTTGTTCACCGGCTTCCAAAGCGTCGCTGCCGGCTTTGGTGCTGCGTTTTTGCACGGCGGTGTGGACGTTGGCCAGCAACACATCGCGCGCCAGGGTGGATTTGCCGGAGCCGCTGACGCCGGTGACGGCGACGAGACGGCTGAGGGGGACTTGGGCGGTGACGTGTTGCAGGTTGTGCATGGTGGCGTTGGTGACGGTGAGCCAGCGTTGCACTTCGGGGGTTGAACCCGTGAAATTGGGGTCAGAGTCCAATTTCGCTTTGGGTTTTTTCTTCTTGCTGGCAGGGGTGAAGGCGAAAATGGAATCCGACCCCAAATTCACTGCGCTCTGAGCACTCGACGCGGGGTCACTCACATTCACGGTAGCCGTTGCGTTTACTGAAGTTGACGCGTTCAAGTTGGCACTCCGGCTTCCCCCATTGCCAGCCAAGTTCGCGTGTTCGACCAACGATGTCGCGGCTGGAGTCGGTTCGCCGAGATC
>CAJAFJ010000403.1 GCA_903938955.1 uncultured beta proteobacterium
TGTCTGTGGCCATGATTTTTCAGCAAACCGAATCCCACCCTGACCAGGAGCTATTAAATGCAAGTAACCCGTCGTGAACTAATCAAGGCCAACGCCGTCACTGCCGCCGCCACGGTGATCGGTATCAGTGTGCCTGGCGCGCAAGCGTTGGCACAGTCCGCCACCGCCGCTGACGGGGTGCGCTGGGACAAGGCCGCCTGCCGCTTTTGCGGCACCGGTTGCGGCGTGCTGATTGGTGTGAAAGACAACAAGGTGGTCGCCACCCAGGGCGATCCCGATGCGCCGGTCAACAAAGGCTTGAACTGCATCAAGGGCTATTTCCTGTCCAAAATCATGTACGGCAAGGACCGCTTGACCGAGCCACTGCTGCGCATGAAAGACGGCAAGTTCGATAAGAACGGCGAATTTACCCATATCTCGTGGGACAAAGCCTTCGACGTCATGGAAGAAAAATGCAAGGCCGCCCTCAAGGCGGGCGGACCCAAATCGATCGGCATGTTTGGCTCCGGCCAGTGGACGATCTGGGAAGGTTACGCGGCGGTCAAGCTGTTCAAAGCCGGTTTCCGCTCCAACAATATCGACCCCAATGCGCGCCATTGCATGGCGTCGGCCGTGGCCGGTTTCATGCGCACTTTTGGTATTGACGAGCCGATGGGTTGTTACGACGACCTGGAGCACGCCGACGCCTTTGTGCTGTGGGGCTCCAACATGGCTGAGATGCACCCCATTTTGTGGTCGCGCATCACCGACCGTCGCCTAACGGCCAAGCACGTCAAGCTCAACGTGCTGTCCACCTTTTCGCATCGCTCGTGCGAGCTTGCCGACAGTGAACTGATCTTCAAGCCCCAGTCCGATCTGGCGATCCTGAACTACATCAGTAACTACATCATCCAGAGTGGTGCGGTGAATGAAGAGTTCGTCAAAAAGAACGTCAACTTCCGCAAGGGGGTGACCGATATCGGCTACGGTTTGCGCCCCAACCACCCGCTGGAAGTTGCCGCCAACAATAACGGTTATCCCGGTGCCGACGGCAAGCCCAAGGGCAACTCGGGCGCCTCTGCGCCTATGTCGTTTGACGAGTTCAAGCTGTTTGTGTCCGAGTACACGGTGGACAAAGCGCACGAAATTTCGGGTGTCTCCAAAGACAAGCTGCTGGCGCTGGCCAAAATTTATGCGGACCCCAAAACTAAGGTCATGTCCTTGTGGACCATGGGCTTCAACCAGCACACGCGCGGCACTTGGGTCAACAACATGATCTACAACGTGCACTTGTTGGTCGGCAAAATTTCAGAGCCCGGCAACGGCCCGTTCTCACTCACCGGCCAACCGTCGGCCTGCGGCACGGCGCGCGAAGTCGGCACCTTTGCCCACCGTTTGCCCGCTGACATGGAAGTGGCTAATCCGAAGCACCGCGAATTGGCGGAAAAGCTCTGGAAACTGCCCGCCGGCACGGTGCCTGACTGGATTGGTTTGCACGCCGTGGCCCAAAGCCGCGCGCTCAAGGATGGCAAGCTCAATTTTTATTGGAGCGCCACGTCCAACAACATGCAGGCAGGCCCCAACATCAGTGGCGAAACCTGGCCAGGTTTCCGCAACCCCGCCAACTTTGTGGTGGTGTCTGACGCCTACCCCACGGTCACCGCGATGGCCGCTGACCTGATTCTTCCTGCCGCGATGTGGGTCGAAAAAGAAGGTGCTTTCGGCAACGCCGAGCGCCGCACGCAATTCTGGCGCCAGCAGGTCAAGGCTCCGGGCAAAGCCAAGTCAGATCTGTGGCAGTACGTCGAGTTTTCCAAACGCTTCAAGGTCGAAGAAGTCTGGCCCGCTGAGTTGTTGGAGAAATCGCCGGAATTCAAAGGCAAGACCCTGTACGACGTGCTGTATGCCAACGGTCAGGTGAACAAGTTCCCGCTGACGCAGACCTACAAGGGTTTCGACAACGACGAATCGCAAGCGGTCGGCTACTATTTGCAGAA
>CAJAFJ010000404.1 GCA_903938955.1 uncultured beta proteobacterium
GCCCAGCCCGACTGGCAAAGCGCCGAACCGTTCAAGGTGTTGGGTAAACCCAATCTGTTTTGGGGTGTGACCGCCGGCAACATGGATTCCATGATCAACCGCTACACGGCTGATCGCAAGATCCGCACCGACGATGCCTACACGCCGGGCGATGTAGGCGGCAAACGGCCCGACCGCGCCGCCATTGTCTACAGCCAGCGCTGCCGCGAAGCCTACAAGGATGTGCCGATTATTTTGGGCGGCATTGAAGGCTCGCTGCGCCGCATTGCGCATTACGACTACTGGTCCGACAAGGTGCGCCGCTCCATCGTGGTCGATGCCAAGTGCGACCTGCTGCTGTACGGCAACGCCGACCGTGCTCTGGTGGAAGTGGCGCACCGTCTGGCGGCGGGCGATGCGGTTCAGACCATTACCGATGTGCGCGGCACTGCCTTTGTGCGCCGCACCGATGACGAGTCCGGCAAAGGCTGGTTTGAGATTGACTCAACCAATGTTGACGAGCCGGGCCGGGTTGAAGCCCATATCAACCCCTACCAAACCACCAGTGAACAAGCGGCCGGGCAGGGCAGCACCTGTGCCAAAGAAGATGGCGAGAAAGACGCAGCTGCTAAATTGATAGCATCTGACTCTTCTAGTTCGGTGGCTACAAGCCCATTAGCCTTAAAGCAGGACGTGAACCCGGCGATTCACCCGCTCACCTTCGTGCCCAACCCGGCGCTGTATGGCAAAGGCAGCGTCAAGGTGCCACCGCGCGACCGCTCGGTCATTCGCCTGCCAAGCTACGAGCAAATCAAGGCCGACGCCGTGCTCTATGCCCACGCCAACCGCGTGTTGCACCTGGAGACCAACCCCGGTAACGCCCGCGCACTGGTGCAGGCGCATGGCACCGGGGTCACGGCACGCGACGTGTGGATCACGCCGCCCCCGATTCCCTTGACCACGGCCGAGATGGACTACGTGTTTGACTTGCCCTACGCGCGCGGCCCGCACCCCAGCTACGCCGACGAGAACGGCAGCCACGACCACGCTACCAAAATCCCGGCGTGGGAGATGATTCGCTTCTCCATCAACATCATGCGCGGCTGCTTTGGCGGCTGCACTTTCTGCTCCATCACCGAGCACGAAGGCCGCATCATCCAGAGCCGCTCTGAAGAGTCGGTGATCCGCGAGATGGAAGACGTGCGCGACAAGGTCAAGGGCTTCACCGGCACCATTTCCGACCTGGGCGGCCCCACGGCCAATATGTACCGTCTGGGCTGCAGCAGCCCGGCGATTGAAGCAGCCTGCCGCAAACCTAGTTGCGTGTACCCCGGCATTTGCCAGAATCTGACCACCAACCACGACCCGCTGATCAAAATCTACCGCCGTGGCCGTGCGCTCAAAGGCATCAAGAAGATTCTGATTGGCTCTGGCGTGCGTTACGACCTGGCGGTGCAAAGCCCGGAGTATGTGAAAGAACTGGTCAGCCACCACGTCGGCGGCTACCTCAAGATCGCCCCGGAACACACCGAGCAGGGCCCGCTCACCAAGATGATGAAGCCGGGCATTGGCACGTATGAAACGTTCAAAACCCTGTTTGACAAGTTCACGCTGGAAGCGGGGAAAAAGCAGTTTTTGATCCCGTCCTTCATCGCTGCCCACCCCGGCACCAGCGACGAAGACATGATGAATCTGGCAGTGTGGCTGAAGACAAACAGCTTTCGGGCCGACCAGGTGCAAACCTTTTACCCATCCCCCATGGCCACCGCCACGGCGATGTACCACAGCAACAAAAACCCGCTGCGCAAGATCACCCGCGACAGCGAAACGGTGGACATCGTGCGCGGTGACAAACGCCGCCGCCTGCACAAGGCTTTTTTGCGCTACCACGATGCCAACAACTGGCCGCTGCTGCGCGAGGCGTTGAAATCGATGGGCCGGGCCGACTTGATTGGCAATGGCAAACACCATCTGATTCCGACCTACCAGCCGATGACCGACGGCAACTACACCAGTGCCTGTCGCAAAAATTCGACCCCGGTCAAGGCGCAACCCACAACCGCCAAGCCGATTCAGAAAGGCCGGATTCTGACCCAGAACACCGGTCTGCCACCGCGTGACAACGGGGCAGGGCGCATCCCCGGCAAGGTGGCCAAGAAGCTGCGTTAGCTCTTTTATAGGTCAAATAGCATTCTAGCGCATGGTTCTGATGAGCTAGTAGCTATTGATTCAAGAGTAAATTGGGTTGCAGCCAAAATAGCCAACCCACCAAGGCCGAGCAATGCAGCACCGTCGTGCCCCAATACGTGGTGCGAAAAGCCGCTTTGCGCGACTTGTGCCGCAATATTTGTTGTGCAAACCAGGCGCCAGGCCAACCGCCCAGCAAACTCAAAAGATGAAGCGTGTCTTCTTTGGTGCGCCACTGTCTTTTTTGTGCCGCATATTTGTCAAGCCAATACATATAAAAAGTCAACAAATTTAAACCAAGCGCCAAACCCGCCACCCAGAAGGGTAGGTGTTTTGTCGCAATGGCCCAGCTGATCAAGGCCAGCCACGCAAGCATCAGCAGCATGAAAAATGTGACGCCTGAGTTACTTTGAGGCGAGTCCATTTGGTGAGGCAGAGGTCGATTTTTTTGACGATTGGACGCAGGCTGCCGGACACTTGCCGCACGCGTTGGCGGGCTTGCAGAAAATCCAGTTTGTACCGCCATGGCGCGTGGACCTTTGCCACCGACATGAATCTCTTCAAACCAGACAGGTTCTCCTTCTTCAGGTTCTTTGCTGCTGCGGAAATCCTTGATGTGAAAGTAGATATCAGCATCGGTATCGGGGCTGCGAATAAACCCAAACCCCCGAGCTGTATCCCAGCGCAGAATTTTCCCCTGTTTTCTCATTGACTTAAACCATTCTTTTATTTGCTTGAATTTTGCCACCTGGCGGGCGCAACCAGATAGAAACGCAGCACTTAGTTTTCCTGTGCCTGCAACAGCTTGATATTGGCTGACAGTCCGCCACGGCTTGAGTTCTTGAGCACAAAGGTACCGCCCATGCGGGTACACGTTTTTTCTGCGATGGCCAAGCCCAGGCCGGCACCATTGGCCGCAGTGCGGGCCGCCTCGCCGCGGTAAAACGGTTTGGTCAGATTCTCAAGTTGCTCGTTTGACACGCCCATGCCGTGATCACGCACCCGAATCAACACCCATTTGTCACGCGCCTTGGCGCTAATGTCCACCTCGGCAATGCCGGTGTCCACGGACTTGCCGTAGCGACCTGCGTTTTCCAGCAAATTGGTGATGACCCGGCTCAACTCAACTTCGTCAGCCAGTACAACAAGGTCGTCGGCCAGGTCCAGGTTAAAGCGCATGTCAGTGCGGTTGCGCAGGCTGAAAAGACAGGCATCAATCACAGTACGCAGTGAAACCGGGTTCAAGTTGACGCTGCCAGGTCGGGCGTAATCCAGAAATTTCCCGATGATGGCGTCCAACTGAACAATATCGGCAGCCATATTGGCACGCGCTTCGGGGTCCGCCACACTGAGTTCTGTTTCCAGACGCAAGCGGGCCAACGGGGTGCGCAAGTCGTGAGAAATGCCGGCCAGCATGATGGCTCGGTCCTGCTCAATTTTGGCCAGCTTCTGGGTCATGCGGTTGAAACCGATATTGACCGCCCTGATCTCACTGGTGGCCACCGTTTCATCCAGGCTGCTGGCTTCAAAATCACCATCTTGCACCCGGCTGGCGGCAAAGGACAGCTGCTTGAGTGGCTTGTTGATGAGCCGCGCAATCAAGGCCGCGCCCGCCAGTGACAAGGCGGAGGCCGTCAGCAGCCAGATCAGCCAGGTTTTGCCCACCGAGTGATTGAAGCGGGCCTGGTCGGTCAGCATCCAATAGCGATCCCCGTCAATCGTGAAACCGACCCAAAGACCGTCTTTTTTATTCACCCGGTTGGTCACCACCGTATCCGACCCCAGCCGTGTCTTGAGTTCCCTGGAGATAAGTTGCCCCAATTCGTCGGCCAGAGGCTCAAAGACGTCGTTGGGCTCACGGGGCTCAATATGCACATCTTCCTGATCAGACATGGTTTTGATCAGCGAGACGCGAGCGATCGCGTCGGCGTGTATCAAAGCGGCCCGACTCAAATTGACCATGGTGGCAATTTGTTGGGCGGTCTGAATGGCGCGGGGCTCAAATTCAAGCGAGCGCAGTGTTTGCAGCCAAGCCAGAATGCTGCCGATCAGCAGCAGCGACAACAGGAAGAAAGTGCGCCAGAAAAGACTCCGCCCGAGCCGCCGGATGGAACGTTTGTAGCTGGAACTGTCTTCCAGCGGCATCATGCCGCTGAAGTCAGCGCTGGGGGCTGCCGTGTTAGTCAAGGGATTCAACCCGCACCATCGGGTACAAAAACATAGCCTACACCCCAGACGGTTTGAATAAAACGCGGGGCAGCGGCATCCACTTCAAGCAGTTTTCGCAAGCGCGACACCTGCACATCCAGGCTGCGGTCAAA
>CAJAFJ010000405.1 GCA_903938955.1 uncultured beta proteobacterium
GAACAAGGTGGCGTCACCGTTCAAACAGGCCGAGTTCGACATTTTGTTCGGCGAAGGCATCAGCCGCCACGGTGAAATCATCGACATGGGCGTGACGGCCAATATTCTGGACAAGTCGGGCGCCTGGTACGCCTACAACGGCGAAAAAATCGGCCAGGGCCGTGACAACGCCCGCGAGTTCCTGCGTGAAAACCCGGCCTTGTCGCTGGAGATTGAAAACAAGGTGCGCCTGTCGCTGGGCATCCCTTTGCTGCCGGGCGCGGTGGAGGTGGAAGAAAAGCCGAAGGCGGCAAGTAAAAAAGCGGCCGAAACACAGAAATCGGGTGTGGCTAGCGCTTGATACAAGCGCTGCCCAGGCAGTTTTAGTGACTGCCTTTGCTTATCGTTTTCGGAGTCCCGCATGTCGTTTGCCCAACTGTCTCTTAAAGGCCGCGCCTTGCGCTTGCTCAGCGGCCGCGAGCATTCCCGGCTGGAGTTGGAGCGCAAGCTCAGCAGTTTTGAAGAAAAGCCGGGTGAACTCTGCAAGGCCCTGGATGAGCTGCAGGCCAAAGGCTTTATCAGTGAAGCGCGGGTGATTGAATCGGTCGTTCACCGGCGCGGTGCCAAACTGGGCACCGCCCGCATCAAGCAGGAGTTGCAAGGCAAGGGGCTGGACCCCGAGGCGGTGACCGAAGCGCTGGCGGGCTTGCGGGCGACCGAGCACGCGCGGGCGCTGGAGGTGTGGCGCAAAAAATTTGGCGAGCCGCCAGGGGATGCGCAAGCCAGCGCCAAACAAATGCGCTTTCTGGCCTCGCGCGGCTTTGGTGGGGATGTGATCCGGCGCATCGTGGATGGTGCGTCAGACGACTGAATCAGTCTGAAATTAAGCTGCGTCAGCCAGGATCGCCGTGTTGTGCGGTCATCCTGGCAAGCGTCCAGCCCGGGGTGTGAGTCGGAGGTTTTACAAGCCCAGCATCAGCTTCAGATTTTGCACCGCAGCGCCGCTGGCGCCTTTGCCCAGGTTGTCCAGGCGAGCCACCAGCACGGCGTGGTGAAAGCCATCGTCCTCGCCCTGGTTGGCAAACACGCGCAACTCCATCTTGTTGGTGTCGGCCAGCGCCACGGCGTCCAGCTTGTTATCAGGCGTGGCAGGCAGCACGCTGACCCACTCACTGCCAGCGTAATGTTTCGCCAGGGCGTTGTGCAGGTCGTGGGCGGAGGGGCGGCCCGGCAGCAGGCCCAGATCGAGCGGCAATTGCACCAGCATGCCCTGCTTGAAATTGGCGACCGACGGGATGAATACCGGGCGACGCGTCAGGCCGGTATAAGCCATGATCTCCGGCAGGTGTTTGTGTTTCAGACCCAAGCCATACAACTCAAACGCGGGTGCTTCGCCTTGTTCATACGCCTCGATCATCGGCCGACCGCCACCCGAATAGCCGCTGACGGCGGGCAGGGTGAGCGAGAAGTCTTTGGGAATCAACCCGGCATCAACCAGCGGGCGAATCAGCGCGATGGCGCCGGTGGCGTAGCAACCCGGGTTGGCAACGCGGAGCGACTGCATCACGGCCTCTTTTTGCCCGGCCATCAACTCTGGAAAGCCAAACACCCAACCCGGCGTGGTGCGGTGGGCGGTCGAGGCGTCGATGATTTTGGGGCCGGGCTGGCCGGTGGTTTTGGCGATGTCATCAATCATGGCGACCGATTCAATCGCTGCTTCATCGTGCAGGCACAACACCACCAGATCGACCTGCGCCATCAGGGCGCGTTTGGCCGCCGTGTCTTTGCGCAACTCGGGGGCGATGCTGACCAGTTCAATGCCAGCCATGGTTTGCAGGCGCTCGCGAATTTGCAGGCCGGTGGTGCCGGCTTCGCCGTCAATGAAGATTTTGTGCATGTCTGAGAATTCCTCGTCAGTTTCAATTCAGATGGTCGCTCGATAATTATGAATTATGTGTGCGGCGCGCTGTCCTGTTTTTTGGTGCGTTGCACCATGATACAGTTCGAAGCTGCATTGACCAGTGCCTGCTACTGAGCCTTAGAACTTTGTAGCTGGATAAAAAACTACCAACTCCAGAGAGAGTCCCCATGAAGATTCACGAATACCAAGGCAAGGAAATCTTGC
>CAJAFJ010000406.1 GCA_903938955.1 uncultured beta proteobacterium
CCTTTCAGGCCCACCATGGCCAGCGCTTTCGTGACGCGCTCGGCGAGTCCTGCTTTGGGGACGCCGCGAACCATTAAGGGAAAGGCCACGTTCTCGGCCACGGTCATGTGTGGAAAAAGCGCGTAGCTTTGAAACACCATGCCGATATTGCGGTCCTCAGGGGCCAGGCGGTTGATGGGTTTGCCATCGAGAAAAATTTCTCCATGGGTGGCGGTCTCGAAACCTGCCAGCATCATCAGGGTGGTGGTTTTTCCCGAGCCGGAGGGCCCCAACATGGTGAGGAACTCGCCTTCCTGGATATCCAGGTTGAGATCACGCACCACGAGGTTCTCACCGTCGTAGGTTTTTTGCACGCCCTTGAGTTGGACGAATGGTTGAGCCATTTAATTACTCCTTATTCCTTGTCATAGCGCTTTCTCTTTAGCTCATGCCGCTTGCTTGCCCACCCAGCCGTAACCCAGCGTGCAGTGGTCAATGAGTTGCCAAAAATGGTCTATAAAACTGCGCCTGACCAGCATTTCAAAAGTGGGCTTTTCATCGCGCTGCCAGAGATACAGACCCACCTTGAAAAAATGGGTCCCTACGGCGCGTCCGGGTTGAAACACCCGCGCATGAAAGTCCATAGGGCAACCTTGAGATAGCAAGTCGCGTGCCTGAGGGCCTTCCAGCGTGACCAAAAAATAACCGCTGCTGACATCGGTCACCGCACAGTGCTGGCCGCTCAAGGCTTGCTGCAACTGCTGCATCAATTTGTTTTCTTGCCCGGCCTGCGCAATCACAAACCAGTCGTCAGGACCCGCCCAGACGATACGCAGCAGCTTGTTACCCAAGGTGCTGCAGGCCTCAACGGGCAAGGCCACACCTAGGGCTGATTGCACGGCTTGCGCAAAGGCCGGGTCGTGTGCATTGCCACGCACATTGATGATGGCCTTGCTGCTTTGACCGGCCGCCAGAGGCTGTGCATGAGGACCACGCGCAGGCGTGGGCATGTGATGGGCTTCAGGCATTTTGCCGCTCCGATTGAGGATCAAAAAATACAGGACTGCAGACCGTGGCTTTCACGGTTCGGCCATCGCGCAGGGGCAAGAACACCGACTCGCCCATGCGCTGGTGCCCGCCCTTGAGTACGGCCATGGCAATGGAGCGGCCCAGCGTTGGGCTCATGTAGCTTGATGTCACATGGCCTTGCATCTTCACAGGCGTGAAGCTGAGGTCGGCGCTGGCGGTCATTTGTGCGCCTTCCGGCAACACCACCTGGGGGCTCTCGGTGAGCAGACCCACCAACTGTTTGCGGTCTGTGCGCACGGTGTCTTCGCGGCTCAATGAACGCTTGCCCAGACAGTCTTTACTGGCTGTCACCATAGCGCCCATGCCGAGGTCCATGGGGGTGATGGAACCGTCGGTGTCCTGGCCCACAATGATGTAACCCTTCTCGCCGCGCAGCACGTGCATGCTCTCGGTGCCATAGGGCGTGATGCCAAATTCAGCACCGGCCGCGTGAATGGCTTGCCAGGTGCTCAGCCCCTCTGCTGCCGGCACATTGACCTCGTAACTGCGCTCACCCGAGAAGCTGATGCGCATGATGCGCGCTGCCCCGCCATTGACTGTGCCTGCGCGCCAGGACATGAAGGGGAAAGCGGCATCGTCAAAGTCAACGTCGGTGCATATTTTCTGCAACACCGCACGGCTCTTGGGACCGGCCACCACGGTGGTAGCCCAGTGGTCGGTCACGGTGGTGAGGTAAACCTTCAGGTGCGGCCACTCGGTTTGCAGCCAGCGCTCCATCCAGGCCAGCACCCGCGCAGCGCCGCCCGTGGTGGTGTGCATCAGAAAATGGTTGTCTGCCAGGCGCACGGTCACGCCGTCATCAAACACCATGCCGTTTTCATCCAGCATCAAGCCATAACGGCATTTGCCCACGGCCAGCTTGGACCAGGCGTTGCTGTACATCCAGTTGAGCAGCACATGCGCATCTGGCCCCTGGATATCAATTTTTCCCAGGGTGGAGGCGTCCAGGGTGCC
>CAJAFJ010000407.1 GCA_903938955.1 uncultured beta proteobacterium
GGTTTCGACTGAAACGATTACCGCCCGCCACCTTTACGGCGGGCCTTTCACCTTCACCCCCACGCACAAACTAAACCTGCGCGTAAACCATCGCCCCGGTATCACCGACACGGATGAAGGATGTTGGCGACGCTTGGATCTTATCCCGTTTGACATGAACCTTTCGCCCTCGCAGCGTGATCAGGGACTGGAGGCCCGCCTGATGGCTGAAGCTCCCGGCATCCTGGCATGGATGGTGCGCGGGTTTCAGAACTGGCAGCGAGAGGGGCTGCCCCCCGCCCGCCGGGTTCGGGAAGCCAGTTTGGCCTACCGCAATGAATCGGATTTGTTGGGGCAGTGGGTATCGGAAGCCTGTACGCTTGGCGGTAGTTTCGCCGCTGATCAAATATTAGCTTACCGCCAGTACGTGCTGTGGGCCGAGTCGCAAGGGCTGCAGGCGTACACCAAAGTCTCCTTCACTCGCGGGCTGTCTGAGCAGGGTTTTAGGGCTGGCCGTCAAGGTGGCGGGCTGCGAGGTGCAACTTACATCGGTTTTCGCTTGAATGGGGCATGATTGGGTATTCCGGGAGACCGTGACCGGTCATTCCGGCGGATCGTGACCGCTGATTCTGGCGGACCGTGACCGATTTGGGGTGTGACCGGAATCGTCTAACGCAGCGTGTGATGTTGCGCATATTTCTCTAACCCGTGCGGGTAGCCTCCTCGGCTTTGCAGGAGTTAAATGTATCTCAATGGCCCAATGGGTGCCCGGTGTGTTATCGCGAAGCGCGGCATCATTGGTCTTTCTACTGCTCTGGATCTCGCAGGGTTCCACCCTTGAGCGCGATGCGGTGGCTGCCCTGCACCTCACCAGATGCAAAATTCGTCATGGGTCGTCATGGGTTGAGGTGTATTTCCGAAAACTTTACCTACGTGTGTGTATTTATAGAAAAGTTTCCAGGAAAGGCCTTCAACCCATGACGACCCATGACGGCGGGGTGTCATGCCTAATCCACCACCTTTGGCGCCTCCAACTACACCTACGCCTGTGCCACCGCCCGGCAAACCACGGCCGACTGGATTGGCGCCCAGGTGCAGGCGCTGGAATTCTTCGGCGGTGTGGCACAAACTTTGGTTGTGCAGCGTTACCAGACGACCGCCAGTGCCCGGTTCCGGGCAAGCCAGTTTCATGATTTTGACGACAGGTCAGCCGACCTCCATGGCGGTCGCCAACGTGCTCCAAAGCGGAATTTGAGTCTGAAAAGATCTCAGCCCGAAAGCAGACGGCTCATTGACGACTTCGGTCGACAAACAGAGATTAATGAATTAGGCCCTCTTGAATTTGCGTAGCAGTACCCCAAACTTCATAAATCGCTGTCACCTCACCACAACAAGAAAGGCCAAACCATGGCGGACGCCCAAACCCAGTTTCAAACATTTCACAAGAACATTCTGCTTGACGAAGAAAGTAACGATCTTCTTCGTGAAAAGCGCAATATTTTGCTTGGGGAGTTGAAAGACAAAATCGACCCCAAGGCGCCAACCTATACCTCATTTCACCAAGGAAGTTACGAATTAAGCACCGGTGTCAGTCCCCTGTCTGGCGATCCGGATATGGACGTGGGCATCATCTTCGATTGCAAGCCTGAAGACTACAAGGATCCAGTCGAACTGAAGCGCTATATTAAAAAGGCCCTTGAGCGACACAATCGGACTGTTCGAATCCGAAAGCCCTGCGTGACGGTGGAATATATGAAGGGCGACTCACGCGAATTGCACATCGACATTGCCATCTACTGCACCAATAGTGCTGGTGTCACGCAATTAGCACGTGGACGTGACACGGACCCTGCCAACACCGAATATAGGTTTTGGGAGGCGTCTGAGGCCAAGAAGCTCAACGAAAAAATCATTGACGCTTTCAGCGGAAAAGAGCGTGACCAATGGCGTCGTGTAGTGCGCTACCTGAAACGCTGGCGAGATCTGAAGATCGGGCATAAGAATATTCCCAGCATTGCCCTGACCATTGAAGCTATGGACCGCTTCCAACCCGTTTTTTCCAGTGTGGATGACAAACCTCGTGATTTGATCGCGTTGCGTGATTTTCTTGAAAGAATGCTTGGACGCTGGGTTGGGTCACGCCTTCAAGTTTGGTTGCCCGTGGAAACGTGTTGTGATCTTCTAAAGGACGTTTCTGACACTCAAATGGATGATTTCAAAGCTAGACTGACGAAATTGCGCGACGCGTTGAATGACGCGAACAAAGAAGCCGACAGCCATGAGGCATGCAAGCTGCTGAAGGCTCAGTTTGGCGACGATTTCCCTGTACCACCCAAGAGCAGCACAACGCAGCAAAACGGCGGGTCCATCACGCCGACTGGCCGCTCTGCGTGAGCCCAGAACAGGCGGCGTTCAAGGCGGCCATAAACGCAGCTTTGATGAGCTTGGGCGCATTGAATCTACGTTTCACTGAAAGTGCTCGTCTACCTCGATGGGATTTCGAGTTGCAACATGCAGACCAGTCTTGGCCACTGTACCTAGAAGCTCCCCACTGGAGCTTGGCTCCATTACCTTATTTGCACTGGGCTGTGCCTGAACCTGTGTGGGGCTGGCCTCATACGGGAGATGACGGCTCGATTTGTGCGTTCGATCGTCAAGGTCTGGACTACGACCCAGAGAGTCATGAAGGTATTTTGCGTAGCCTGATCGACAAAAGCATGGAGATGCTCGTGCGGCATCACGCTATGAGTGAAGCTGAGCGGATGAGCTTGTTCGCTGACGAGTTGGATGGCTATGCTAGAAAAGTAAATATTCCCGTACACGCCTTGGATCGACCATTGGGGATGGCTCAGCGGGTTCCTATCGATGTGAAGTCCGGTGACAAAGGTCAGTGGGGAATTAGTCGCATCAATAGCCCCGAAACCAGTAAATTCACGCAGCGTCAATCTCTGTTTGTGCTGGATGTCAACATCGCGGATATCCCCGCCTTAGTGAAAACCCCCGACAACGACTGGTGGGGACGACTGTGTATCCGACTCCCCGAGAGGACACGTTGTCGGTTGCTAAAAAAAAGAGGCTGTGGTGTTATTCTCCGTGTGGCGAATCGATATGGCGGTGCCCTTTTGCTGCTTTACTGGGGAAACCGAACTCGCACTCAAGAGAGACAGATCTTTCGTCTAGAGGCAGCCTACCGAGACTATCTTAATCGTAGAGTTGGCCAATCAAGTCTGGAGCACCGAGCAGTCGTCATTGGCGTTGGCGCAGTGGGGTCACGTGTGGCCGAGCACCTTGCGCTTGCTGGCGTTAAACACCTCACTTTGGTGGATCCAGACGATCTGAGCGCCAACAATTTGGGACGGCACGTCCTGACACGTGACCTGCTTGGAGTCAACAAGGCTCACGGCCTGGCGAATCATTTGGCCCGGCGGATGCCCGGTTTGGATGTCAAATCCCACGCCAATTCAATGTTGAGCTGGTTGGAAATGGCTCGACCAAACGATTTCGAAGTCATTATCTTGGCAACGGGGGATTCTGCAGGTGAGCGGCAGCTTTTAAGGCGGGCGTGGCGTGAAAGTTGGACTTGTCGGTTGGTATGTGTCTTTGTGGAGACCGCGAACCTAGGTGGTCATGCAATTGCAATGCAGCCCCGTGAACCTGGGTGTCTTGAGTGTCTCTATGAAATAGATGACCTGGATACCCGTGGCTTGTTACGTACTGCCATGTTGGCGCCTGGACAAGTTACATCACAAGAAATCAGTGGTTGTGGTGCGTTTACGCCGTATTCAGCCATCACCGCTACCCGCACCGCCATTGCAGCAGTCGAACTTGCGCTTACAAGCGACGACATTGGCTACCAGCGTTGGGCGGGGTCAGATAAGGATGCGTTGTCGCTAAATTTACAGCCAAGCGATTTCTGGACATCTCTGCGCTCCGGTAGGGTTCCCTCTTTCATTCTCCGCCAGTCCTACATTCATGAGGGCTGCCCGTGCTGCAGAAGTTAAGCAACGGAAATTGGTCGTGGAAAATCTCGCCTGAAATGCGTGGCAGCTTTCCTTCCACTTTCATTCAAGACATAACTCATTGGCGCCAACACGGATGGTTTTCTCGAGAAGCTGGGGGGCTGGCTTTGGGCTACATCGATATCGAAACCGGTGGTCTATTGGCTGAAAAATTAACCCTCCCGGGCCGTGGTGATAAACGAAGTCGTACCAGTTTTTTTCGCGGTCCACGTCACCAGGTGGAGGCAGCTGAGTGGCATTGCAGCACAGGAGCCAGAGGGACCATGTTGGGCCTTTGGCACACGCATCCCGAGTCCATTCCACATCCATCTGACACCGATTGGGCCGACTTGTCCAATGTTCTCGATCACGGTACCTACAACGGTCCGGGACTGGTCTATCTCATCGTGGGAACTGAGCAAATCGGTTGCTGGTTCGGACAACGCGCTGGTAGCGTACATCAA
>CAJAFJ010000408.1 GCA_903938955.1 uncultured beta proteobacterium
AAAAAGCCCGCGCTTTGCTCAAACGTTTTGGCACCCAGACCGGTCACTTGCATCAGCTGCTGGCGGTTATTAAACGCACCATTGGCCTCGCGCCAGCGCACCACAGCCTTGGCGACGCTGGCCGATAGGCCCGACACGCGCGACAGCAGCGGCACGCTGGCGGTGTTCAGGTCGACGCCTACAGAGTTCACGCAGTCTTCCACCACGGCATCCAAGGTTTTGGCCAATTCGCTCTGGTTCACGTCATGCTGGTACTGACCGACGCCAATCGATTTGGGATCGATCTTGACCAGCTCGGCCAGCGGGTCTTGCAGGCGGCGCGCAATACTGGCGGCGCCACGCAGGCTCACGTCCACATCGGGCATTTCCTGCGAGGCAAATTCGCTGGCGGAATAGACCGAAGCCCCCGCCTCGCTCACCACCACTTTTTCAATCACGCGGTCCGACACTTTGGCCAGCAGCTTGATCAAGTCGGCCGCCAGTTTGTCGGTTTCGCGGCTGGCGGTGCCGTTGCCGATGGCGATCAAATTCACACCGTGCTTTTCGCACAGCTTGCCCAGAATGTGCAGTGAGCCTTCCCAGTCTTTGCGCGGCTCGTGCGGAAAGACGGTCGACGTTTCAACCAGCTTGCCGGTGGTATCGACCACCGCCACTTTGACGCCGGTACGAATGCCAGGGTCCAGCCCCAACACCACACGCGGGCCGGCGGGTGCCGCCAGCAGCAAGTCGCGCAGGTTGTCGGCAAACACCTTGATGGCGACCTTTTCAGCCTCTTCACGCAGACGGGTAAACAGGTCACGCTCGGTGGACAGGCTGAGCTTGACACGCCAGGTCCAGGCGACGCATTTACGAATCAGATCATCCGCCGCACGCGCCTTGTGGCTCCAGCCCAGGCGCAACGCAATGCGGCCCTCGGCCAGTGACACCACGGGCGCCGCGCGTGTTTTGACGGCAGGCGACGGAGCGACCGGCGCATCATCGGGCTCGGGCAGTACCAGTTTGGCATCCAGAATCTCCAGCCCACGACCGCGAAACACCGCCAGCGCGCGGTGCGAAGGCACGCGGCCAATTGGCTCGTCGTAGTCAAAATAATCGCGAAACTTGGCGACATCGGCGTTGTTCTCGTCCTTGCCGTCCATCAGCTTGCTTTGGAACAGACCCTCGGTCCACAGCCACTCGCGCAGGTCTTGCACCAGCGTCGGGGTTTCGGCCCAGCGCTCGCTCAGCAGATCGCGCACGCCGTCCAGTACCGCTTGCACGGTAGAGAAATCAGGCTGCTTGTCTTCGCCCTCCACCACCGGGCGCATCGGGATCACGTAAGCCACGGCCTCATCAAAGGGCACCAGGTTAGGGTTGGCAAACAGCGCATCGGCCAGCGGCTCCAGCCCAGCTTCGCGGGCCAGTTGGCCCTTGGTGCGACGCTTCAACTTGAACGGCAGGTACAGGTCTTCCAGCTCCTGCTTGGTAGCGGCAGACACCAGCGCTGCCAGCAACGAAGGCGTCATCTTGCCCTGCTCTTCGATGTTTTTAATGACGGTTTGCAGCCGGTCGCGCAACTCACGCAAGTAGCTCAAGCGGGCTTCCAGCTCACGCAACTGGATGTCGTCGAGCCCGTCTGTCACCTCTTTGCGGTAGCGGGCGATAAAAGGCACCGTGGCACCACCGTCCAGCAGATCGACGGCGGCTTGTACTTGCTTGGGCTGAACCCGGATTTCTTGCGCGATTTGCGCGATGATTTTCTGCATGAATGGTAGGGCGCCCGCATTTCGCTGGCTAAAACTTGAAACAAAAACCAAGTTTGCCACAGGTGGTGCCAACCCCCATCCGGGCTCGTCAGCCAGCCCCTGTGGTGACCACACCAAACAACAAAACCCTGCCGCCGTCCTTGCTAATTCTCAACATGAACGCTTCTTTTTTGATAGCTTCAAGCGCTCATTGATAAAGCCCTACAGGCGATGTGTTAAATAAATACACACTCGCATCGTCAGTGATTACGAACATTTTCACAATTGGTTACTTGGTGTTATATTGAAAAAACTTTTGTAACTTATCCTCATTTTTTAAAGCTCAGGACGAACATTTTCGTGCTGCCCGATCTTCAGATGCGTTCTAAAAAGCACATACAACATCCTGTCGTTGAACCCCTGCCGGGCATCGCTTGGCAGGACATGCGTCGGTAAGCGCTTCAGTCAAAAATGTTTCAAACTGAACTTGATCTTCGCAATCGCTTGTTGGTGGCCCGGCTGCCTGCGATGCCGCAGATTCTTCTCAAACTGATTGAGCTGTGCCAAGCCGACGAGGCTGGCATGGGCGAGTTGGCTAAATTGATCGCCAATGATGCGGGCATGACTGCGAAGATCATGACCGTTGCCAACAGCGCCGCGTACCACCGCGGGGACCGCAAAGTCAGCTTGGTACAGGCGCTGGGCGTTCTGGGTGCGGACATGATCAAGACGCTGGTGATCAGCGAGTCGATCTATCAAACCTTCAACGCCTTCCCACACACCGGCAGCACCGATTTGCGCTGCTTCTGGAAGCACGCCCTGACCATTGCCGTGATGGCGCGCGAAATTGCCAAAAAGATGGACTACCCCCAGGCCGAGGAAGCCTACCTGGCCGGACTGCTGCATGACGTGGGCCGACTCGCCCTGCTGGCGGCAGCCCCGCGCGAATATGGCGCCAATTTTCTGGCACAAGACAATGACCACCTGTGTGCGCTTGAACTGCGTACCCTGCAAATTTCGCATACCGAGGCCGGCGCCTGGTTGCTGGAGCGCTGGAACCTTGACTCGTTCATGGCCGACAGCATTCTTTACCACCACGAAGCCCCGCAGCGCCTTGAATCCGCTCACCCGCTGATCCGCATCATTCACCTGGCCAACTGGCTTGGCAATCAGCCGCTGGCCCTGCCACTGGAAACCAATGCAGGCGCGCTGTGCCAAATCAGCGATGACGACTTGCTGGCGATCAGCCAGGGCGCGGCAGCGCAAGTCAAAAAAGCCGCCGACTACCTCGGCATCAACCTGGCGGGGGTGGACGACCTGGCCGCGCCAGTGCCTGCGGCAGTCCCGTTGCCTGAGCCCAATCCGGCCCAGGAACGACTGACCAACGAAGTGCGCAACATGGCCTTGACGGCCGAGTTGGCGCAGTCGTTTGCACGGCAAAAAGGCGACACGCAACTGCTTGATGTGGCGCGCCAAAATGCACAACTCCTGTTCAACCTGGATGACAGCATCATCTTTTTGATGAACGGCAGCGGGCAGGCGCTCATGGGTGTGTCGATGGGTGAGCGACTGCAACGCCTGTCAGAGCTGTCCATCTCCCTCTCCGGCGGCGGCGGCATCGCCGGGTCAGCCTTGCAAAAGCGGGTCGTCTTTCCGAGCCGCGACCAGGGCTTGACCAGCCTGTCTGAAGATCAGTTGCTGCGCATGCTGGGCGCCGAAGTGCTGGTCTGCATCCCTCTGGTCAGTGGCGTGCGCTGCCTGGGCGTGCTGGTGTCAGGTATACCAGCTTGGCGCGTTGCGGATTTGAAAAGCAACGAAAAATTCTTGCAGTCGTTTGGCGCACAAATCGCCACCGCACTCGAATCATCAACGCAAGACCGGGGCGAAATCGACCGGCGCATTGCCAGTGTGCGGGAAGAACACCTGGCAAATTCGCGCAAGGTGGCGCATGAGGTCAACAACCCGCTGGCCATTATCAAAAACTACCTCGGCGTGCTGGACGCCAAACTGGGTCGGCAGGAGCCGGTGACGGCGGAGCTGTCCATCCTTAATGAAGAAATTGACCGGGTCGGCAGCATCATCAGTGAATTTGCAGGCAACCCGGTCAAACCGCAACAAGGCGGAACCGACATCAACCGGGTGATTCAGGATCTGGTGCGACTGTTCCGAGAAAGCAAGTTTCTGCCGTCCACAGTACAAATCATCGAGCGCCTACCCGCGCAAACCTGCGAGATTGACGCCCCCGCCAACACCCTCAAACAAATTCTGGTGAACCTGATGAAGAACGCGGTAGAAGCCATGCCCAAAGGTGGCTTGATTGCAATCTCACACAACGGCCGGATACTGCGGGATGGACAACCCTATGTTGAATTGCGTGTCAAAGACACCGGCACAGGTATCCCCGCCGAGGTGATGGCGGGCTTGTATTCACCAGTTCGCAGCGCCAAGGTGGGAGACAACCGGGGCCTGGGCCTGAGCATCGTCCACGGCCTGGTCACCGGCGTCAAAGGCCAGATCAACTGCCAGAGTAGCAAGGCGGGCACCGAGTTTGAAATTCTGCTGCCCGCCCGCCAGATGCAGGCGCAAAGCAGCGCGGCCACGTTGGCGCGGGACACGGCATGATGGCTGCCGTGCGGGCCAAAGTACTGCTGGTGGATGACGAGCCACGCTTGCTCAGTAGCCTGATTGAATTACTCAAGGTGCGCGATTTTGACCTGGCCAGTGCCGCCAGTGGCAGTGAAGCAATTCAGCATTTGAGTCAAGGCCCATTCGACCTGGTGATTCTGGATTTGCGCCTGCCCGACATCAGCGGCCATGAAATCATGGACTTCATGAATGCCCAAGGCTCGGGAGCCAACGTGATTGTGACCAGTGGCGACCGCGAAATTGAGGCCGCCATTGGCGCGCTCAAACGCGGTGCTTACGATTACCTGCGCAAGCCCTACGCGCCCGAAGAACTCATCAAGACGATTGACAACGCCCTGCAACAAAGGCGTTTGCAGGCCGAAAACCGGCACATCGTCGGTCTGTTGGAGAGTTCCGAGCGCAAGTACCGGTCGCTGGTCGACAGCTCGCCCGACATCATCTACACCCTTGACCACAACGGTCTGTTCACGTTCATCAATGACCGGGCACAGCAACTGCTGGGCATTGGCCGGCAAGAACTGATTGGCCGACATTATTCAGTGCTGGTTCACGATGAAGACGTACAGCGGGCCAACTATGTGTTCCAGACCAGCCACGCCGACCAGCGCATGTCACGCAACATCGAGTTGCGCTTCAAGTCGAGCCAGCCCAACGGGGAAACACGCACCTTCAGCAACGAACTGGTGATGATGGCACTGGATACGCCCGACGAAGAGCGCGTTGGCATCTACGGCGTAGCCCGCGACATGACCGACCGCCACAAAGCGGAAGCCCTGATCGCCTACCAGGCCTATCACGACATTCTGACCGACCTGCCGAACCGCGTGCTGTTCAAAGACCGCCTGGGTCTGGCCGTGCTGCAAGCCAAACGCAACAACGATGGCCTGGCCCTCATGTTTGTCGATCTTGACCGTTTCAAGCTGGTCAATGAGACGCTGGGCCATGGTGTTGGCGATGAGTTGCTGCAACAAACCGCCTCGCGCTTGAAAGCCTGCCTGCGCCGTGGCGATACGCTGGCCCGTTTGGGCGGCGATGAATTCACGATTGTCTTGCCCGAGCTGACCGACCGGCAGGATGCTGCCTTGATCGCTGAAAAGTTTCTGGATTCCTTGCGGCTGCCGTTTCAATTGGCCGGCCAGCCGATTCACATCTCGGCCAGCATCGGCATCGCCATGTATCCCGACGATGGCGCGACGATTGATGAATTAATCCGCAACTCCGACATTGCGATGTACCACACCAAGGCCGAAGGCAAAAACGGGTATTCATTTTTTGACCGCTCGATGCTGGCCGCCTCCTTTCAACGCATTGAGCTTGAACACAGCCTGCACCTGGCGCTGGAGATGGGTGAACTGGAGATGTACTACCAGCCCCAGATTGATGTATTCACCAAAAACATCGTCGGCGCCGAGGCATTGATGCGCTGGAACCACCCTGAACGCGGCCTGCTGGGCGCCGGAGAGTTTCTGCCCTTTGCCGAAGAAAACGGCCTGATCATCCCCATCAGCGACTGGATGCTGGAAGCCATCTGCCGCGATTTGCTGGAGTGGAACATCGCCAGCGATGAGCGCCTGCGCCTGTCCCTGAACCTGTCACCGCAGTACCTTGACCGCGGCGACTTCTATGACAAATTGGAGAGTGCGCTGCAACGGCACCAGATTTCGCCGACGCAAGTGGAGGTGGAGGTCACCGAAAACATTTGCATTCACAACCCGGAAACCGCCATTTCACAGCTCGACAAACTCTGCCAACTCGGGGTCAGCGTGGCGATTGACGACTTTGGCACCGGCTACTCTTCGCTGTCTTATTTGCACCGGTTTCCGATCCACACCCTCAAGATTGACCGCTCTTTTGTGATGGAAATCGTGGATGCCAATTCACAATTTCCGGTGGTGATGGCGATCATCTCGATTGCCAAAGGCCTGGGCCTGAACCTCGTCGCTGAAGGCGTTGAGACCTTGGCGCAAGAAGGCTACCTGAAGCAATCCGGCTGCAAAATCATGCAGGGTTATCTCTATCACAAGCCCTTGCAGCAAAAGAAGTTGCTTCAATTGCTGCAGCGGCAAAACAGTCTGGTCTTGACTCCGGGCTAAACGGCAGCGCCTTGCCAGGTGGCCTGGTTACCGGCGTCTAGCGTGGGTCAAAGCGGGGGGAGAATTTCTTCAAATAGGGTTTCATCAGCATGTCTTCGCGGATCACGTGGTTAATAAGCCATTCGCGCAAGAAAACGCCCAACATCGCACCCGCCGCATCCTCCCATGCCTCACCCATATCCAGCTTGGCCTGGTCCAGCTTGGTG
>CAJAFJ010000409.1 GCA_903938955.1 uncultured beta proteobacterium
CGGGCGGCCAAACTGTTTGCGGTCCAGCACGTACTGGCGCGCGCGCAACCAGCAGTCTTCCGCCGCACCCAACGCGCCCCAGGCGATGCCGTAACGCGCGCTGTTGAGGCAGGTGAACGGGCCTTTGAGGCCTTGCACTTCGGGGAAGGCGTTTTCTTCGGGGCAAAACACACCGTCCATCACGATTTCACCCGTGATGCTGGCGCGCAGACCGACCTTGCCGTGGATGGCCGGGGCGCTCAAACCGGCCATGCCTTTTTCCAGCACAAAACCACGAATCGGGCCGACCTGGCCGCTCTCGCTGACCTCTTTGGCCCAGACCACAAACACGTCGGCGATCGGGCTGTTGGAGATCCACATCTTGGCGCCGCTGAGCTTGTAACCACCGGCGACTTTTTGTGCGCGGGTGATCATGGAGCCGGGGTCCGAACCGTGGTCGGGCTCAGTCAGGCCGAAGCAGCCGATCCACTCGCCGGTGGCGAGTTTGGGCAGGTATTTCTGGCGCTGTGCTTCGGTGCCGAACTCAAAAATCGGCACCATCACCAGCGAACTTTGCACGCTCATCATCGAGCGGTAGCCGGAGTCCACACGTTCGACTTCGCGGGCAATCAGGCCGTAGGCGACGTAGTTCAGGCCAGGGCCGCCGTAGGCTTCGGGGATCGTCGGGCCGAGCAGGCCGAGCGTGCCCATTTCACGGAAGATCGCCGCATCGGTCTGCTCTTTGCGGAAGGCTTCCACCACGCGGGGCTGCAGCTGCTCCTGGCAATAGGCGGCCGATGCGTCGCGCACCATGCGTTCGTCGTCGCTGAGTTGGCTGTCCAACAAAAAGGGGTCTTGCCAGTTGAAGCTTGCGTGGGCCATGAGAAGTCTCCAGAGAGGGGTTGGGGTAAGTGTGACGAAAATAAAGGCTGCATCAGCAGCGGTGAAGGCATGGTAGCGCTGGGCACGGGGTCAGGCAAACGAAATATCGTCATTCAGTTATGCGTTTTTCTCACATATAAGACGTATCTCGTCTGAACCCTTCTTATGGAAAATTGTGGGGGAATTTATAGGCAAATCTCTCATTAAATACAGGCTGAAAAATAACAAATTAACAACCATCACTCTCACTCAGAAATTGCAAAGATGTTGTGTTAATTTTGCACATCAAGCCGCTCAAATCGCCAGCGCCAAGCGACTGGCCTGTTCAATCGCGCGCTTGGCAACTTGGTCGTAACGCAGCACAACATCGCCTGGCCTTTGCGCCGGTCTTGCTTATTGCGACTGGCATCGGCTTTGAGGGCTTACTCCAGTTCGTCAGAAAGGAGGTATTCGTGACTATCGACAGCCGCAGCGTTTGGGGTACTGCCTCCGCAAAAGCCAGCCAATCCAGCCGAATTTTCATGTGTATATTGCGCACACCATGCGTAGAAAAATTCCCTCCCTCCAGGCCCTCGCCTGCTTCGATGCCGCAGCCCGCCACGAAAGCTATACCCGCGCCGCGCAAGAGCTGGCGATGACGCAAGGCGCGGTGTCGCGCCAGATCACCACGCTGGAAGAATTTTTGGGTATCGCCCTGTTCCGCCGAACCCGCCACGGCGTCGTACTGACCGAACGCGGCGCCGACTATGCCAACTCGGTGGCGCCGCGCCTGCAGGGGCTGGAGCGCGACACGCTGGACGCCATGGCCCACCAGGGCAGCGGCGGCACGATTCATCTGGCGGCGGTGCCGACCTTTGCCACCCGCTGGCTGATACCGCGCCTGCCCTTGCTGGCGGCCCGGCATCCTGAGATCACCGTGCATATCGAAACCCGCACGCGCCCGTTCATGTTTGCCGACACCCCGTTTGACGCGGCGCTGTATTCCGGCAGCCCGGAGCAGGTCAGGCACTGGGCCGGTACCCGCTCGACCCGGCTGCTGGCCGAAGACGTGGTGCCGGTGTGCAGCCCCAAATTCATGGGTGGTTTGCGCGAGTTAGCGCCCGAGGCCATGGCCCAACTGCCCTTGCTGCAACAAAGCACACGCCCTGACGGCTGGCGCCAATGGTTTGATGCCGCGGGCGTCAGCGCGCCCCTGGCCCTGGCCGGGCCGCGCTACGAATTGTTTTCCATGACGGCGGCAGCAGCCACCCACGGCTTGGGGCTGGCGCTGGTGCCGCGTTTGTTAATCGAGGGCGAGTTGCAACGGGGCGAACTGGTGCTGGCCAGTGACCAGGCCTTTAAAGGCGAGCGCGCGTATTACCTGGTGACGCCCGAACGCAGCGACGAGCGCCCGGTGATGACCACTTTTTTGGCGTGGCTGCAGCAAGCGGCAGGGTGTCAAACCAGCGGCTCGACGCTGTAAACCGCCGTCAGCCGGTGCTCGGCGCCGGGCGCCACGCTCACCACCTGGTCCGCCGCATTGGCCGTCTCGACACACACCATGCCACGAAAACTATCGGCGGCCATATCGCCCATCTTGCTGGTTTTTTCCACCCACGGGTTCCACACCACCGTGGCGCCCGCGCCTTGGCTGGCGATGCGGATGCGGCGCTGTAGGCCGGGGTCTTCAATCAGGCTATCCGCCGTGGGATTGAGGTAGATGCGGTCCACTTCGCCATCGACCTGAATCGGCCCCTGCTGCGTGTGGCGCGTGCTGCCCGCCACCTTGTCGAGGTACGCGCAGCCGTCCAGACCGCTGACCCGAATCTGGGCCACGTCGCTAACCTGAAAATAGGTGTGCAGCGCTTCGCCCAGCAGCATGGCGTCGGTGCCGGTGTTGCACGTGACCAGCGTCAGTTGCAAGCTACGCCCGACGGTGATCTCCAGTTCGGCCGTGGCGGGGTGCGGCCACTCGGCGCGGGTGGCCGCGGTCATCGGCAGGCCCAGGCGCAGAAAGGTTTGACCATCGGCCTGCACTCGGGTTTCCAGCACCTGCCACAGCGCCGTGCGCGCGATGCCATGGGCGGGCCGTTGGGGGTCGGTGGCATGCGGGCCAAACCAGGGCCAGCAGACCGGCACGCCGCCCCGAATCGCCTTGCCCGGCGCGTACGGGGTGCGCTCGGACATCCAAATCACCGGCGCTTGTCCCTGCGGGCAAAAATGCGTGACGTGGGCCCCTTGCAGAGCCACCGTGCAGTCGCCCAGACCGTTCGCGATCTCGGCAACAACCAAACCACCAGGGCCTTCCTTGAAGCGCAGATGGCCGGGTAGCGCGAAGGCGTCGTTAAGTTCAAGCAGCGTCATGTACGTGTCCTTCATCAAACAAAAGCGCCATCAGACCACAGCGAGCGTGGCGTCGTTTATTCCATTGCCAGATCAATACGAGATTAGGCGCGAAGTCGCAGACAGTGCTTTAGCACGGCGAAGGCGAAGCAACAACATATCGTATTGATCTGGCAATGGAATTAAAAGCCGGTTTCCCGCACCAGCACGGCCAACGCCTGGCGCAGATAAGGCCAGGCGGGTGCCTCCCAGCGGGCGTGGAGGGTGAGCTTGCCGCGCCACGATTGCTGGGCCAGTTCGGTCATGTCCTGGGTGCTTGGCTCCAGCGCCAGGGTGACGTGGTAAATGGCGCGCTCGGGCACCAACTGGCCGCCCTTTTCACGCGTCAGAATGTGCCCGCCCAGATGCGCGGCCAACTCAGGGCGCGGCAGTACCCGCGCGGAATCGCGGTCCACCGCCAGCACGCGCAAATGCAGGGCCGCACTTTGCGCGCCGTCGCTGATGAACAGGGCGCGGTCCCCCGCCGCCACGCGTTGCACCGCATCTTCATCCAGCCAGGTTTCGACCAGCCAGCGGCCATCGTCACGCACCAGCAGGGCGATTCTTTCTTTGCGCGACAGCCACTGGCCGACGTGCAAATCGGGGTCCATGTCGCGCAGCTGCCCGGCAAAGGGCGCCTGCGGCGCGTAGTTGAGCAACTCGGTATCCAGGCTGGCCAGCTCGGACTGGGCCGAGGTCAGCATCACCTCATTGACCAGCCAGCGGGTGCGCGACTCGGCATCAAAGCCCGAGGCGGCAGCCTGCCAGCGCAGGCGCTCGACCTTGGCCAACAGGGCCTGCCGGCGCATTTGCAGATCCGGCACATGCAGCTGCAGCAGCACCTCGCCCGCTGCCACATGCGCGCCTTCCGGGTGTGGCAGGGCATCGATGCGGGCACCGGCGGGCGCATACACCGGCCACACCTCGGCCGGGCGCAACAAGCCGCTGACGCTGACGCGGCCCGGCCAAGGCAGCAGCACCAGCAACACCAGCCCGGCGAACAGCGCCGCACTGAAACGGCTGCGCCGACGGGTGCGAATCTCGGGCCAGCGCTGCTGCCAGGCCTGAAATTCACGCTTGAAGGGCAGCAACACAAACCACAGCATCTCGATCACAAACAAGCCAATCCCCACCAGCTTGATGAAGAAGTGGTAGACCAGCACGGCAATGCCCAAAAACAGCACCAGCCGGTACAGCCAGGTGGCCCAGGCAAAGGCGATCAGGCCCAGTTGCTGGCGTGGCGGCACGTGCTCAGGCGGGTCTTCGCCCAGGTCAAACAACTGCTCACGCAGCTTCCAGCGCGCCAGCGCAAAACTGCGCTCGTGCAGGTTGGGCATGTCGAGCCAATCTGACAGGATAAAGTAGCCGTCAAAGCGCATGAACGGGCTGGCATTGATGGCCAGCGTGGCGACCCAGCTGATGGTGGCCAGCACAAAGGCGGCGGTGCGCACGGCGCCATCGGGCAGCAGGCTCCAAGCCAGCGTGGCCCAGGCGGCAATGACCAACTCGGTGGCAATGCCGGCGGCGGCCACTTGCAGGCGCTGCAGGCGGTTGGTGAGCCGCCAAGTGTCGTTGGTGTCGGTGTAGGCCACCGGCCACATCACCAGAAATGCCACGCCCATGGTGGGCACCCGGCAGCCCAGGCGCTTGGCGGTAAAGGCGTGGCCCAGCTCATGCAGCAGCTTGACCACAAACAGCGCCACGCCGTAGGCCGCCAGCCCTTCCCAGTTGAAGGTGTCGACCAGCGAGGCACTGAAACTCTCCCAGCGGCGCACCACTTGGGTCAGGCCCAGCAGCAGCGCGGCGCCGGTCAGCCAGGCAAACGGGCGGCTGTAAAACACCCCGGCCACGCCTTGCCAGCGGCCCAGCCAGGCGTCCGGGCGCAGCAGCGGAATCCGAAAAAACAGGTAGTGGTGCAGCAGCCATTTCCACACGCTGCCCTGCATCTGGGCCAGCCGGTCGGCCAGTTGGCGCGCGCTTTGTGCGCCGCCCGGCTGGGTTAGCTGGTTGCTCACCAAAAACTGCGCTACACCCAGCACATCGTCGGCCTCAAGGTGCAGGGGCGTGGCCTCGCAGACGGCTTGTGCGATGACGGGCGGGTCGTCCAGCGACCAGCGCTGCAGCACCTCAAAGGTCGGCCAGTCAATGCGGAAAAACACATTGCGCACCGGGTCGTGCAGCGTCCAGCTGGGCTGGCCATCAGGCAGCACCGGCCCTGGCAGCAGGGCCAGTTCTTCGCGTAAAGGGGGCAGCGCCATGCGCTAGACGCCCAGGGTCGAGCGCACGGTCGCCAAGGGTCGGCGCAGCACCCAGTACATCAGCGGCACCCAACGACCGTGCAACTTGGCCGTGCCTTTGAGGCCGACGCGGTGCTCGGTTGGCGCCTCCAGCGTGGCGCGCACCCGGTAGGCAAAACTGCCGTCCGGGCGTTGCACGGCGTCGTGCGCCATGTAGCGCAAGTGGGCGGAGACGGAAAACAAGGGGCTGGCGTTCAGGTACAAACTCACCGCCGAACCGGTGGGCAGCGCAATCGCGTCCGCCAGCGGCAGCCAGGCTTCGACCTCTGCATCGCTCGGGGCGGCGATACGCATAATGCGTTCGCCCACCGCCACCGGGCGACCGATCCACTCGGTCGGGTCGTCGAACAGGGCGACGCCGTCTTGCGGTGCCAGCACGCGGGCACGGCTGAGCTGCTCTTGCAGAAAATCAACCTCCGCGCGCTTTTCTTCAATCTTGCCGGTCAACATGGCCAGCTGGGGCTTGGCCTTGGCGTCGGTCAGCGCTTGCTGCGAGGTTTGGCGGTACTCGGTCTCGGCGGTGGCCAGGGCTTGGGCGGCGACCTCCAGACGGCTCTGGATCAGGGCCTCGTCAAAGCCAAACAGGGACTGGTCTTTTTTGACCCGCTCATTGGGCTGCACATGAAACACATCCACCACCCCATCCAGCGGCGCGCGAATCACCACCGGGTGCGCAGGCACCAACTCGCCCGGCGCCAACACGGTGAGGCGCACCGGAAACGCCAGCACGGCCAGCTCCAGCGCGCTCCAACGCAGCGCGGGTTGCTGCCACCAGCGGCGATCCGGCTGGCGCGCAAAACGGGTTTTCACGCGTGTCAATAACGTGCGCCAGGAGGCGCCGCGGGGCCGGTGCAGCGCGGCAAACGCATGCCACGCCACGTCGACCCACTCGCGCAGCAAAGCCAGTTCTTCCGGCGACCAGGGCAGGTCGCGCACCAGCAACAGCCCGGCCGAGGCCGCAGCTTCTGGCGCTGTGCCGGTCCCCGGCAAGGCCAGCCACAGCGCATGGCCGGGCCACCACTCCAGCCAGTCTTGCGCCAGCTCGGGCGGCAAGTCGGCGGCAGTTAAAGCACGGGTGGGACTGTCAGGCTGCCCGGCCAGGTAACGACACACCTGGGCCAGCCACAACGCATAAGGCGCATTGGCCTCCACTTGCACCAGGCCCGACAAAGTGTGCACGCCCTCGCCCGCCAGCCAGAACGCCGACTGCCGGTAAGGCGCCAGCGCATGCGTGTCATTGGCAAGCAAAAAGCCCAGCTCGCGCGCACTGCCCGCCAACCGGGCGCGACGCGACAAATCCAGCAGCGCCGCGAGGGACTGAACCGCGTCCGGGACGCGCCCGCTGGTCTCGGTCATCAAGCGCGCGCCTGCGCCTGACGCGCAACAGCATGCTCACGTGCCGGCGGCAGCTTGTCAGCACCGGCCTTGTGGCTGGGTGACTGCACCAGGTCCAGCCACGGCGTGGAGCGCTTGGCAGCCAGACGAATTTGCTCGCTCAGGCTGCTACGGCTGGAGGTGTTGGCTTTGCCTTTGCCCTCGCCGACAGAGAACTTGAAGATGGAACTGGCTTCGCGGCCTTCGCTGTCGCGGGCGATCACCTTGATCTGCAACTCTTCATTGAAACCATCGGGTGGGTTCAACTTGAAGGTCCCCGAGCGCGCATCAAACTGAACCCAGGCCGGCAGGTCTTCACCATTCGCCAACTTGGCCGTGATCGCGATCACGGCATCGGCCTTGGTATGCACAAAGGCATCGGCGGGCAAGGAGAAGGTGGCGGGCTTGTTGCCTTCAATGAACTGGTCGGTGATGCCGCGGAACACCGTGAGACCGGGGGTGGGCGCTTCGCTCACAGCGACCCGGAAGCCCGACGCACTGGTCAAGATTTCACCGATCGATGCCGCTCTTTCAGGGATGGGCAGGGGCGATGGCGTGGTCACTACGGTGGCGGAATCAAACGTGGGTGCGGGGACTGGCGCGGGTTCAACCGGGGCAGTTGGTGCTGGCGGAGCTTCAGGGGCAATGACTGGGGCGGGGGGCGGCTCTACAGGGGCAGGTGGGGGAACGCGGTCATCATCCGGGGTGCCCAATGGATCGATCACGCCCTGGTCGTCGTAGACCTTGCCGCTGCCGTCATCGACGATGCTGGCGGTGTCGCTGGCGCTCGCACCTGCGGTGACCGCCGCTGTCAGCGTAAAGTCTTCCGCGCCTTCGAGTACTTTCGGGCTGTCCGCTGTGGTCGCCACGCTCACGAAGAAGCTGGTCACCCCGGCGGGCAGGCTGATTTTGCCGCCCGTGATGGTGAGGCTGGTCTTGGTCGCGCCCACGTAGTAGTAGGCCGTCAGGCTGCTGCTGTAGTCCGCCGCCAGCGCCGTGTCACCACCGGTGCCCAGCGTCAGGCTGATCTCAGTGGCGCTGGCCGAGGCGTTGCTCAAAACCACGGTGAAGATCGCGTTGCTGCCTTCGGAGACGTCGTCTTTGCCGGTGACGGTCAGGGTTGGGCGGTCATTGTCGGGGCCAACGAGTGGGTTCGGGCCATAAGGGCCAGGGCCCGTGCCGTCGTCCAGGATCGTGCCCACGCCCGTGGCGTCGCTGATGGTGCTGCCTGCGCTGTTGTTGGACAGCGTGACGGTGAAGGTCTCGCC
>CAJAFJ010000410.1 GCA_903938955.1 uncultured beta proteobacterium
ACCTTCTCGTGGCAAGAGCTGCGTCACCACCCGTGGCGCAACGCAGCGGCGGTGGTGGCGGTGATGCTGGGCGTGGCACTGGCGTTTTCGGTGCATTTGATCAACGCCTCGGCGCTGGACGAATTTGCCCAGGCGACCCGGTCCGTCAGCGGTGAGCCGGACCTGGAACTGCGCGGCGTGCAGGGCAGTTTTAACGAGGCCGTGTTGGCCTTGGTGGCGCGCCAGCCCGAAGTGATGGTGGCGTCGCCGGTGCTGGAGGTCAGCAGCTACGCACTCACGGCCAACGCCGAACGGGTCGCCCTGCGCGTGGTGGGGGTTGATGCGCTGGTGGTGGCCGCGGTAGCGCCCGCGCTGATGCCGGTGCCCGCAGCGGACGCCCCGCGCCTGGCCTACTTTGCCCCCGACACCGTGTTTTTAAATGCCGCTGCCGCACAGCGTTTTGACGGCAAACCGTTGTCGCTACTCAGCGCCTTGCAGGTCAAACCCGTGACCGTGGCGGGCCGCGTGAATGCGGCGGGCGCGCCGCTGGCGGTGATGGACATTGGTGCCGCGCAAGAGTTGTTTGGCCGCCAGGGTCAGCTCACGCGGCTCGACCTGCGCCTGCACACCGGGGTGGACCGGGCCGCCCTGGTGCAGCGCCTGCAAAGCGCACCGGACTGGCCCGCCAACGTGACGCTGGCCGAGCCGGGCGATGCCGCCTCGCAGATCAGCAACCTGTCCAAAGCCTACCGGGTCAACCTCACCGTGTTGGCGCTGATTGCGCTGTTCACCGGGGCGTTTCTGGTGTTCTCGGTGCTGTCCCTGAGCGTGGCCAAGCGGGCGCAGCAGTTTGCCCTGCTCGGGGTGCTGGGGCTGTGCGGGCGCGACCGGCTCAAGCTGGTGTTGTGGGAGTCGCTGGCCCTTGGGCTGGTGGGCAGCGCGGCGGGCATTGCGCTGGGCACCGCACTGGCGGCGCTGGCGTTGAGCGTGTTGGGCGGCGACCTGGGTGGCGGCTACTTTTCGGGTGTGGCGCCGACGCTGCAATGGAGCGCCAGCGCCGCGCTGACCTACGGCGCCCTGGGCGTGGCGGCGGCGCTGGTGGGCGGTTGGTGGCCGGCCCGGCAGGCGCAAAGCCTGCCGCCGGCGCAAACGCTCAAGGGACTGGGTGCTGCCGGCGTGTCACCGCGCAGCCACTGGTTCAGTCTGGCCATGATGATGACGGCGGCCCTGTTGGCGCGGGCGCCCGCCATCATGGGCATCCCGCTGGCAGCCTATCTGGCGATTGCGCTGCTGCTGGTGGGCGGCATCACCGCCCTGCCCTGGTTGGTGGCGCTGCTACTGGACCGCATCGCCCCGCGCGTGGCGCGCCACACCTTGCCGCTGCTGGCGGTGGAGCGCGCGCGCCGGGTGCGCGAGACCGCTGCCGTGGCGGTGAGTGGCGTGGTGGCATCGCTCAGCTTGGCGGTGGCACTGACGGTGATGGTGGCGAGCTTTCGAGATTCAGTCACGCAGTGGCTGGACCGCGTGCTACCGGCTGATTTGTACGTGCGCAGCGCCGGCAACCTGGGCGCCAGCGAGACGGTGTATTTCACGCCCGAGTTTGTGCAGACCGCCAAGACGCTGGCCGGCGTTGAGCGCGTGCAGGCGCTGCGGCTGATGGCCCTGACGCTGGACCCGGCCCGCGCCGCCGTGGCACTGGTCGCCCGTGAGCTGGATGACCCGGCGCGCAGCCTGCCGCTGCTGGCCGACCCGCTGCCAGTGCCTCCGGGGCACATTGGCATTTACGTCAGCGAGGCCATGCTGGACTTGCACGGCGCCCGCTTGGGCACGGTGTTCACCCCGCTGGCAGCCTCATTCAAGGCGTTAGCGCCCCAACAAAACTCGCCCGCAGCGCCCTTTTTTGTCGCAGGCGTGTGGCGTGACTATGCCCGCCAGTCGGGCGCCATCGCCCTCGATAAGCGCGTGTTTGAGCGCCTGACCGGCGACCGCCGCGCCAACGATCTGGCGCTCTGGCTCAAGCCGGATGCCACCCCCGAGGCGGTGCAACAAGCGCTGCGCGACCAAGCCGACCGCGTAAACCCGGGCGCGGGCGGGCTGCTTGAATTTGGCACCGCCAGCCAGATTCGCGCCACGTCACTCAAAATTTTTGACCGCAGTTTTGCCGTCACCTACTGGCTGCAGGCGGTGGCGATTGCGATTGGTCTGTTTGGCGTAGCGGCCAGTTTCAGCGCACAGGTGCTGTCGCGGCGCAAGGAGTTTGGCCTGCTGGCGCACCTGGGGCTGACGCGCCAGCAGATTCTGACCGTGGTGGCGCTGGAAGGCGCGGCCTGGACCACGCTGGGCTCACTGGCCGGGCTGGGCTTGGGGCTGGCGGTGTCGGTGGTACTGGTGCATGTGGTGAACCCGCAGAGTTTTCACTGGACCATGACGCTGATGCTGCCCTGGGCGCGCCTGCTCGGGCTGTGTCTGGCGGTGGTGGCGGCGGGCACCGTCACCGCCTGGCTCGCCGGTCGCGCCGCGGCGGGGCAAGACGCGGTGCTGGCGGTGAAAGAAGACTGGTAGCGGGCGGCACAGCGCTTTTGCGAATTCGCAAAAGCGATCACCCGGCTTTTGGGTCCAATCACCACTCCTCTTGGTTCCCAAGATAACTCACCAGGAAAGCTGAAATGACCCACACCCAAAATCCTTTTGTCGCTCAAAATCTGGCCACGGCGCACACCCTGAAACGACTGACACTGCATTGCTTTTCCAGTTTTGAGAAATGGACCGAATTGAATATGGCCGCGTCCAAAGCGCTGATGGCGGGCTCTTTTCACCATGCCATCCATATGCAGGATATCCGTGAGCCGCAGCAACTGCTGGACCTGCAACTCGGGTTGATGGTGCCCTTATCCGAAAAAGCGGCCTCCTATGGCCTGCATGTGTTCAACCTGGCAACCGACGTCACCACCGAATTGAATAAAGCGCGAGAAGCCCAGATGAATGAGGCACACAAAGCTTTGTCAATGGTGATGTCAAGCATCACGTCCCAACTGCCTGCCAGCTCAGGCGGGCAGTTGCTGGAGATTCATTAAATAACCAGCCAACCGGGATTACTGGCCTCGACCCACGCCGTGTCAGGCTGCCAACGGGCGGCCCAGGCCGGCATCTCGTGGGCGGGCATGGGGCGCGCAATGCCGTAGCCTTGCGCCAGTTCACACCCCAGTTGCAGCAGCAAGGTGCCGTGGGCCACGGTTTCAACCCCTTCGGCAATGACCTCACGGTGAAAGGCTTTGGCGAGGCTGATCACGCCCTGCAGAATGGCCAGGTCATCCGGGTCGTCGAGCATGTCGCGCACAAAACTCTGGTCGATTTTGAGCTGGCTGACGTGCAGCCGCTTCAGGTAGGTGAGCGAGGAGTAGCCGGTGCCAAAGTCGTCCAGCGCAAAGCGCACGCCCATCGCCTGACAGTCTTCAATCACTTGCGAGATGCGCACCAGGTCTTCCAGCGCGCTGGTTTCCAGCACCTCCAGCGTCAGGCAAAACGGTTGGTGAACCAGATGCGCCGCCAGCATCTCGCGCAAGCGCATGACAAAGTTGACCTGTTGCAACTGGCGTGCGCCGACGTTGACGCTGACCGGCAGATCCAGCCCGGCATCGCGCCAGAGCGTCATCTGGGTCAGGGCGGTGTGGATCACCCACTCGCCAATGTCAACGGCCAGCGGATGGTCTTCAATCACCGGTAAAAAGGCCGAGGGCGGCAGCAAGCCCTGCACCGGGTGTTGCCAGCGGATCAGCGCCTCGGCACCAATCACCTGGCCGGTGCACATATTGACCTTGGGCTGGTAGTACAGGACAAATTCACCCGCATGCAGCGCCTCATGAATGCGTTGCAAGCTCTCATGGTGGCCGCGCAGGTCGCGGTCATGCGCGGCATCGAACAGGTAATACCGGTTCTTGCCCGCCATCTTGGCCTGGTACATGGCCTGGTCGGACTGGCGCAACAACAGGTCGGCATCGACCTCTTCAGCCTGCGGATAAAACGTGACACCCAGGCTGGCAGACACCTGCAGCACCAAAGTATTGAGCGGCACCGGGGTGGCGGCGGCCGTCAACAGCCGGGTCAGCATGGGCACGCAGGCGGATTCATCCGGCAAATCCAGCAACACGGCGACAAACTCGTCGCCCCCTAAGCGCGCCAGGGTGTCGCCATCGCGCAGCGTCTGCTTCATGCGGCTGGCGACCGCCATGAGCAACTGGTCACCCATGGCATGGCCGTGTTGGTCGTTGATCGCCTTGAACCCATCCAGATCGAGGTAAACCACCGCCAGCCGTTGACCACGGCGCAGGGCCTGGGTCATACCCTGGCGCAGGCGATCGGCCAGCAAGACGCGGTTGGGCAGATTGGTCAGCGCATCAAAATGTGCAATGTGTTCAAGCTGCTGCTCATGCAATTTGATCGCGGTGATGTCGGAGAACAAGGCCACATAGTGCTCGGCGTAACCCAGTTCATCGCAAACGGCGCTGATGGTGAGCATCTCGGCGAAGATCTCGCCGTTTTTGCGGCGATTCCAGATTTCACCGTACCAGTGGCCCTTGTCTTTGAGATCGCGCCACATGGTGTCGTAAAACGCTTTGTCTTGCCGCCCGGAGTTCAGGATGCGGGGGTTGAGCCCCAGCACTTCGGCCCGCGAGTAACCGGTGATGCGCGTGAAGGCCTCGTTGACATCGATGATGTTGCCATCCGCATCGGTGATGCTGATGCCTTCGCGAGCATGGGAGAAAACGCTGGCGGCAAGCTTGAGTTTTTCGTCGGACTGTTTGCGCGTGGTGATGTCGCGGGTGATGGCGAGTTGCACCACCGCGCCCTGGTCCTGCATGGGCACGGCATGGGTCTCCAGCCAGCGGCGCCCGCCTTTCAGGCCCATCACTTCAAATTCCAGTTGCACGGACGCGCCAGCGAGCACCCGTTGGTGCATCTGCGCAAACGCGGCCTGGTGCTGGGGGGCAATGAGATCAATCACCGCACAACCGGCCACCTGCGCCAAGTTATCGGCCTCGATCATCGCCAGACCCGCTGGATTCATCTGGCGCAAATGCCCTTGCGCATCCACGATCTTGATGCACTCAGGCTCGGTCGCGATGATGGCGCGCAGGTGGGATTCGCTGGCCTGCAACTGCGTCTGCTGCGCCAGCACCAGTTGGTGCTGCGCCGCCAGGCGGCGCCGCGCCAGCAGCAGGCGCATGGCCAGCAGCAAGATCAAACCCAAGGCGCACAGCCCCACCAAAATCGGCCAGCGAAAGCGCGACCCGACATCACGCAGGGTAAAGCTGGGGGCCGCTTCAAACGGTGGAAAACGCAACTCCCGCAACAAATCAGACACCGGGGTGTAGTCAGCAGGCACTTCAAAGCCACGAATCCCCAGCGCCCGCGTGGTGGCGGTATCTTTATGCAGCAGAAAAAGGGCGGCCGTGACCTGCCGGGCCAGGTCAGTGTCGGTGTGCAGCAGGTAGGAAAACGACCACTCCGGGTACAGCGGGGTGGAGCTTTGCACCGGGAAATCAGGCAAGGTCTGGCGGTTGATGATCTTGATCCGCGCCAGGTCCAGCCGACCTTCCCGGGCCATGGCTTCGAGCACACCAGTGCGCACAAAACCCACAT